>CALFBW010000407.1 GCA_937951415.1 uncultured Chitinophagales bacterium
GCTCACAGGACGTAAAAATTCAAGATTTCATATGTTATTCGCCAATTTTAACCATGATTAACAAGGATTGTCTTGATTACTTGATTATCTGCACACAAAATCATGGTCATCATTTAATCCTTTTAATCAAGCTGCTGACATTTTCTGTCTAAACCATGATTGAAAGGATTGACCTGATTACTTGATTATTGTGCAAGAATATCTTAGCAAGTGGTCAAGCCCTACTTTAAAATCTTAATCATAGTTCACAAGACGTAAATATTAATGATTGCCTTGATTTATCTACAGACAAAATCACGGTCGTCTTTTAATCCCTTTAATCAGGGTGCTGACAGTTAGAAATCACTCCTCCACAACAGCAATCAAAGCACCGAAATTTCCGCCTTTTTGTTCGCGTTCTAGACTCGGACAATACATTCGGGAGATGACGCCGTCTAAATAAAGGGCATTCGGACAGGAAAACTTTTCGCGGAATAAAGTGGCGAATTCGTAAAAGTTGACGGGTCCTTGGGAAATGACAAAAAAGACATTTCCACTAAGGTCTACTCCTACTCCTGATCGGAGTTTTTCATTCTCGGAGTTTTCTCTGAAATTGCTGTTAATTTCTCCATCAATAACCAACATAGGACCTGATTGTGTAGCGTAGTCAAATTGATGTTTTGCGGGATCGTAGGCTTCCGTGGGGATGACTTCTGCAGATTTATCACTCAAATAAAAAACACCGTTGGGTTGCATATAGAAATTCCCATAAGCTTCTTTTACTCTATTGGTTTCCCTTAGCACCTTGCCTTCTTCGACATACAAACCTAGTGGAGTGCTATCTTCCATAAAAATTCCCGCATTGGTAATCATTAGGGGTGTATATCCTTTCTCTATAAGATGGCTTTCATAGCTGGCTATGTCTCTAAAGGCCGTCGGATTCTCTGTTTCTTCGTTTTTCCAATCCATCAAAATCCGTTGCTTCCTGGGATGGACTTGTACAACATCATAAAGCCGGTCGGCCCAGCGAACGGTCTCTGTCTTACTGATTTCTTCCTTTACTGGAGCTTTCGTTCCACAAGCAGCATGGAATAGCAACAACGCAAAAACCGATAAAAAGAGTAAAATTCGCATATGTAGCATAAATAACGCAAAGGATAGAAAGACTAGTACTTTTGACCTATTCTCTCTCTTACTTCGACCAAATATCGCACCGAAGGGTTGCATTTGGCAGATCGCCCACTAAAGTTCCCTGCTTTCTGGGCTAATCCTTGCGTGCAATGCCTTAAATTTGTGGGGCAATGGCAGGAATCACAGAATTAGCTTTACGATACATCCCACGGCATCGATTACACATCTTTGCGCACTGGGTAGCGCGTGCTATGTCGCCTTTCATGAGAGGGAGTAAATACGAAGACCCCATTACTGGGATTTCGTACCGAAAAATGCTGAGTTACGGCCGTGGAATCCATCACCGCCAAAATGTATTGGCGCCCGATTCCCTCTCCTTAGAGCGACACCGCTTGATGTGGTTGGTTCTACAAAGACACACCAACTTCTTCACCGACCCTGTTAAGCTCCTACACATTGCACCCGAGTATTGCTTTTTGAAGCTATTCAAAGGGATGAAAAACCTGGAGTATGTTACTGCTGACTTGAATTCTCCATGGGCAGACATTCACATGGATGTCCACGATATTCCAATGGAGGACAATAGCTTCGATGCTGTTATCTGTAACCATGTATTGGAACACGTGGATGACGATGCACAAGTGATGCGTGAATTCTTTCGCGTTATGCGTCCAGGTGGCTGGGGAATTTTTCAAGTACCATTGGATATAAATGCCGAAAAGACCTTTGAAGATCCGACAGTCACAGACCCTAAAGAGCGCGAGCGCCTTTTTTGGCAGGATGATCATGTGCGCCTTTACGGAATGGATTATCCCGATCGCTTAGCGGCAGCTGGCTTCGAAGTGGAATCCCTAAATATGGTGGATGAAATGGACGCAGGCCTGGTAGAAAAGTATGCTTTGATGCCAGGCGAAATTGTCTTTTTCTGTCGCAAGCCCAAGTAGGCTCAATTTTCGCAGTTGTTCCTCTAAGGAAATTCCTCGATTGCACTAGATCGTACGCAAGCCCCCTATTTGACAAATTCTTTCCTCTAGCGATTGGTAATCAATTCATTATTGTTGTAATATTGATCCAAGCAACCGACAAATATCAGTTTTTGTAACTGCGCCAACTGTTTCGAGCCCCTAATTTCGAATGGTATTAATGATAAAAGCGTCTTCGCCAATGAATGGCGCGGTTTTATCATACCATTAAAGACCAACAATTAAAAGTTTCATCAATGATTCGCTTCAATATTCTGCTCCTAATGAGCCTGCTTTTTTGCTTAGCTCCCCTAGAAGCCAAAATCTACATCAACGAGATTATGGCAGATAACGACGGCGTTCTTGCCGATGAAGATGGCGATTACAGTGATTGGGTAGAGCTCTACAACAGTAGCAGCAGTTCTACCGTTGATTTAGAAGGCTATTTCTTCACTGACGACGCCAACAATACTCGAAAGTGGACTTTTCCATCGGTGAGTATTGGTCCGAACGATCACTTGATCGTTTTCTTATCAGGAAAAGATCGGAAAGGCGAAGAACTGCATACAAATTTCTCTTTACAGTCAGGTGGAGAGGCCTTGATATTAAGTGAAGATGATGGCGAGCTGGAAGATTATCTAGGGCCGCAACCCTTGTTCCTAAATGTTTCCTTCGGTAGAGAATCCGATGGAGATAACGACTTTGTACTTTTTGGCGAACCCAGTCCCGATGCTTCTAACGATGATACAGATGTCTACGCGCCTGGTTATCCTTTGGTAATAAATGAAGTCATGGTGTCGAATGTAGAAACTTATGCCGATGAAGACGGAGATTACAGCGACTGGATTGAAATTTACAACAATGGCAACGACTCCTTTGATCTAGAAGGCTATTTCATCAGCGATGATAATGACGATGCCTTTAAATGGGAATTTCCAGCCGTTAGCATTCCAGCAGGTGGTCATTTGATGGTCTTTGCTTCTGGAAAAGATAAATCAGACAATGAGCTGCACACCGGTTTCTCTCTTAGCTCAGATGGAGAGAACATCACTTTATCAACTCCATTAGGAATAAGAATGGATCGCTTACCTGCAAGAGCGATGAAAGCAGATGAAAGCTTTGGACGTGTAGAAGATGGAAATGCCGAATGGCAAACCTTTTCAGAGAGTAGCCCCAACGATGATAACAATGATGGAATTCCGATTTATCCTTTATTGTTTTCTCGACCTGCAGGCATTTACGCGAATGATATTGAGCTAGGCATTTATTGCCCAAAAAACGCCGAAATCCACTACACTCTGGACAGTAGTGATCCAAAAACCAATGACGATGTCTTTGATGATTTAATTGAACTGAGTAGTCGCGAAGGCGATGAGAATGTCTATTCCATAATTCCCTCAACAGCTGAATTTGAAGAACCGCTAAGTGAGGTTTACAAAATAAATACGGTTCGTGCACAAGCCTTTATCGACGGAGAAGCAGTGACTCCAATTATTACAAGATCATTTATTGTTGAAAATGATCCCGACCGATTTAATTTACCGATCCTTTCGATGGTCAGTGATCCTGATAATTTCTTCGACGACGATATCGGCATTTACGTTCCTGGTTCTAACTACGATGGAGAATCTGAATCAAGCATGAATTGTTTCCAATCGGGGGAACCTTGGGAACGACCAGTCCACATTGAGTTTTTCGAAGATGGAGATTTAAGCCTTGCCCAAGATGCAGGTATTCGAATTCACGGAGGAGGCTCTAGGAGAGAGCCGCAAAAAGCCATGCGCTTATATGCAAGAAGCGATTATGGTCCTAAATATTTCGATGAACAATTCTTCCCGCAAAAAGACATCAAGCAATTCAAGCGTTTGGTACTACGCGGAAAACCGATGAGTAATCGCTCTTGCATGACGGATGAAATCGGTGCAAAATTGGCGAGAGAAATGAACATTGAGCACATGGCGGTAAGACAAACCCTTTTATTTATTAATGGAGAATTCTGGGGTATTTATGGTATTCGCGAGAGAATCGATGAAAATTACATTGAAGAAAATTTCGGACATCAAGAAGAAGACATAACGATCTTAAATGGAAACCCCACCAATGGAGGTTGCTGTGTTGTGGGAACTTCCGTTGAATACAATCAGATGATCACTTTCATGGAAGAGAACGATTTGACAGATGATGCTATTTACGAGCAAGTGGAAGGGATGATCGACATAGACAATTTAATTGATTATCTCATTTTGCAATTATGGGCAGCCAATTACGACTGGCCTAGAAATAACATTCGGTACTGGAAACCCGAAGGAGGAAAATGGCGATGGATAATTTTTGATTTAGATTTTTGTATGCGTTTTTGGGATCGTCCTTCGATTTCAAATTACCTCAATATTGCTTCCAGTAATACCAATGATTGGTCGACTTTTCTAGGGCGCGAACTTATGGAAAATGAGGATTTCGAAGAGCGTTTTACCGATAGATTATCCATGCATTTATCCAACACCTTAAGTCCAGAAAGAGTCGCCTGTTATGCCAATCAATTTCGCAATGATATGGCTCCGCATATGCAAGAAAACACAGAGCGTTTCGCTTACGGTTTTAATGCGCAACAATGGCAAGGATACATCGATGAGATTATTTCCGAATTTTGTGTAGAGCGCCCTTGTCAATTGAATGATCAAGTGGAGACGGAGCTGAATATTAGCTTAGATATTCCAGATTGCGATCCTTATGAAAGTCAAGAAGCTTATGTATTTATTGACACCACTGTTTATGTTTGTGAAGGAGAGGCTTTCGAATTTGAAAATGCAATCTATGACGAAGATGGAGAATATTTAGACACCTTAGACAATGCCACTTCCTGTGGAACGATTCTTTTGCTAGATTTAGAAATTCAAGAACCTGTCGAACAGGATATTAGTGCAAGTATCTGTGAAGGCGAAAGTTTTGAATTTGCTGGAGAAGAATATTCCACCTCTGGAAATTATTCAGAAAATTATTCAGGCATAAATGGTTGTGATAGTACTGTCCATCTAAATCTTACCGTAAAAGCGGCATTTAACGAAGCAATTGAAGCTTCCCTTTGCGAAGGAGAAACCTTTACTTTAGGTTCTATCAATTTAGATGAAGCGGGAGCATATGAATTCGAATTCCAAAGTACTGAAGGCTGTGACAGTAGCTATGTGATTGAAGTTTCTATTAGTGAAGAAAATATCACAGAAGTGGATGCTACAATTTGCGAAGGAGAATCCTATGAGTTTGCAGGTGTTGAATACGACAATCCCGGTTTATACTTCCTACAGTTTGAAAGCGAGGGTCCTTGTGATTCTTTGGTACATCTACTCATTGAAGAAATTGCCATTCCTACAGAAAATATTTCCGCTTCAATTTGCTCAGGAAGTGCATTTACCGTGGGCGAAGATGATTTTGATGAGGCAGGGAATTATACCATTGTGTTAACCTCAGTGGCGAACTGTGACAGCATCGTTGAACTGGAATTGGAGGTTTTAGATGAGCTTGTTAATGAACTAGATGTTTCTATCTGTGAAGGGCAAAGTTTCGAACTTGGCGATGAGGAATTGACAGAAAGCGGAAACTACCTCGAAACATTTACCAGTGTCAATGGATGTGATAGTATTGTCACCTTAGATTTGAGTGTTTTCGAAAACATTGAAGAATTTATTAGTGAAGAAATTTGTCAAGGAGAAAGCATTGAAGTGGCTGGTGAGACTTACGATGAAACAGGATCTTATGAATTGGAAATAAATAATGGTGGCGATTGCTCTACTACTTACTTTATAGACCTAGAAGTCTTTCCTATTTATGAGCAAGCCGTTGAAAACACTATTTGTGCCGGAGAAAATGTAGAAATTGGAGGCAACACTTATTCAACAAGTGGTAATTACACGATTGAATTAACAAGTATAGAAGGCTGCGATAGTATTATTGCCTTAAGTCTTCAAGTGCACGCTGTTTCTGAACAAAACATTAGCGAACAAATTTGCCAAGGAGAGACTTACCTTTTTGGTGAAATCGAATTGAATCTCGCAGGAGATTACAGTTTAAATTTTGAAAGTACTACTGGTTGCGACAGCATCGTAAATCTCAGCTTAGACATTGCTCCCAATTACGAAAAAGACGTTCAAGTCGATTTATGCGAAGGAGAATCGTATTTCTTTGAAGGAAATGCATACGATGAAGAAGGTATTTACGATTTTGATTTAATCGCTAGCAATGGTTGCGACAGTTTGGTGCATCTTTCTCTTGTGTTTACCGACGAAATTCAAGTTACCAATAGCGTAAGTATTTGCTTAGGCGAAGTTTATCAAGTTGGCGATAATGTATACACCTCTTCTGGTGAGTACATAGACCAATTTGTGGCAACTGGAGGTTGTGACAGTGTCATCACTACCTTCTTAGAGGTGGGGCTTCCTGTTTTGGTTCAAGAAGAAATTGATCTTTGTGACGGAAGTTCCATAATTATCGCTGGAGAAGAGATTACGGAAGAAGGGGAATATCAATTTGACTTTTTTACTTCTTTAGGCTGTGACAGCATTTATCGTGTAGATATTACTTTATTGGAAAGTCCAGATAATAATTTCCAATTTGACCCAACAGATCAAACACTTTACTTAATTGAAGCAGAGAACGATTTCGCCTGGTTTTTCGAAGGGGAAGCCATCAATCCGGAAAATAGTTCGAGTTTTCAGCTAACGGAAGAAGGAGAATACACGGTAGAAATAACGAACGACTTGGGATGTGTTAGCATAGCAAGTTACAACTATATGGGAACTGCCTTGGAAGATCAAACGGACGCAACAAGTGCAATTAATATTTACCCTAACCCTGTTTTGGATAACATTAATTTCAAAGGCTTACACCCACAAGAAAATTACGATGTTAGCATTTATTCAGTGAACGGACAACTTGTCCTTCTAGAATCCATAACTGACCAATCGTCTCTCAATGTACAGAGCTTAGAAGCTGGAATCTACATTGTAGAAATACATCATGAGGCTGGAAAACAATGGCAACGGATTGTTAAGCAGTAAATAATTAGGAAAAAACCTTCCAAGATGCATAGCCATAGCTAAG
>CALFBW010000408.1 GCA_937951415.1 uncultured Chitinophagales bacterium
AGTAAGAGACGTAGAAAACCTAGGGCGTCGTTTCGACATTGTAAACGTAAAGCCTGGTTACGGTCGTAACTACTTGTTGCCAAAATCATTGGCGGTAGTAGCGAACAAGAAGAACATGAACACTTTGGAGCAGCGCTTGAAGCAAATCGACAAGAAGTCGGCTCGTGAGCGTGCTGAAGTTCAGAAGATGATTGCCAAGTTAGATGCTACTCGAATCACAGTAGGAGCAAAAGTTGGTACAACAGAGAAGATCTTTGGATCGGTGACAAATATTCAATTGGCAGATGCTATCAAGAAGCAAACTGGTATTGAAGTGGATCGTCGTAAGATCACTATCGAAGAAGATATTAAGCGTTTGGGAACTTACAAAGCCACGATTGACATGCATAAAGACATGGAGCATGAGTTGGAGTTTGACGTAGTCAAAGAGTAAGCACAAACTAGCTTTTAAGATAAAGAGACGGCTACTTGATTGTTCAAGTAGCCGTTTTTTTGTTGTGGTGCATCCATGTGTTTGCCTTTACCCTTTTATCCACCTAGGAGAATAGAAGGAGAGAAACGATTCTTCTAGATTGGGCGGACAGTTAGGGCCGCTCCGACGTCAGTCCCGACAGGGCAAAAAAAAGCCCAAAACCATCGAAATGATTTTGGGCTTGGAGGTCGGAACCAGATTCGAACTGGTGTACGAGGTTTTGCAGACCTCTGCCTAGCCGCTCGGCCATCCGACCCTTTACCTATTTAAAGGGAGGGCAAATTTATTCTTTTTTTATTTATCTGCAAAGCTTTATGTAAAGCAATTGAGAGTATTTATCCACTATTTGAAATCCTTTTCCAATTCTACGAAACTTCTAGTGACTTTACCAGGCAATGGTGGATTCAGTTTGGACACTCTGACGAGGGCATTTTCGACCTCATCAAATCGATCACCAATCTGTAAAATGATACGTTCAGCAGCATATTCTAACAAATCGCAGCCTTCCTTCATTACGGTATCGGCAATTTGGTAAAGGTTCTCGTAGTTGACAGTCCCTTTCAAATCGTCCTTTTCGGCTGCACCTTTAACGCCGCACTCTACATAGACATCTACAACGAATCGGCCTTTCAATTTGCGTTCCTCTTGATAGTACCCGATGTGCGCTCGGAATTCCATTCCCTCCAATGCTATTATAGCCATTTGTTTTGTTTTTATTGACCGATGAAAAAGATTTGCTAGACAAGCTGCATTATGCAGACTAGCTCCAAACTTAGTACCTTTGCAGCCGTTAATAAGCCATTGAACGAGAGTTTTTCTAGAAAGATTGACTCGTTAACCTACCATATCATGATTGAAACCAAAAATCACGAGTTAAAGAAAGCTGCAGGACAGGATTTGTACCAGCACCATGACTATTACCTATTGGATGAAATGCTCAGTGAAGAGCATGTTTTGATTCGCCAGTCGGTACAAGATTGGGTAAAGAAAGAAGTAAGTCCGATTATAGAAGATTGCGCACAAAAAGCTGAGTTTCCAAAGCACCTGATCAAAGGCTTAGGAGAAATCGGAGCATTTGGACCCCAGCTACCTGAAAAGTACGGTTGCGGTGGATTGGACCAAATTGCTTACGGTATCATCATGCAGGAATTGGAGCGAGGAGATTCTGGAATTCGCTCAACGGCTTCCGTTCAAGGATCACTGGTCATGTACCCCATCTACAAGTTTGGTTCGGAAGAACAACGCATGAAGTACTTGCCGAAATTGGCAACAGGCGAATGGATGGGCTGTTTCGGGTTGACAGAGCCTGACCACGGATCTAATCCTTCTGGAATGTTGAGCCACTTTGAGGACAAAGGGGATCACTACCTCTTGAATGGGTCCAAGATGTGGATTTCAAATGCACCTTTTGCTGATGTAGCCGTTGTTTGGGCTAAAAATGAGGAAGGAGCGATTCGAGGCTTGATTCTAGAACGGGGAATGGAAGGCTTTACAACACCTACTACACACGGAAAATGGTCTTTGCGTGCTTCTGCCACTGGAGAGTTGGTATTCGAAGACGTTAAAGTTCCTAAGGAAAATATTTTACCAGGAGTGAGCGGCTTAAAAGGGCCATTGACTTGCCTTTCGTCTGCACGTTATGGGATTGCCTGGGGAGCAATTGGTTGCGCCTTAGATTGCTATGATTCAGCCGTTCGATACTCTAAGCAGCGGATTCAGTTTGGGAAGCCTATCGGTGCCTTTCAATTGACGCAAAAGAAGCTTGCGGAGATGATCACCGAAATCACAAAAGCGCAGCTAATGGTTTTGCGTTTGGGTCAATTGAAAAACGAAGATCGTGCGACTCCTGCTCAGATTTCTATGGCTAAGAGAAATAGTGTGGATATGGCCTTGAAAATTGCTCGAGAAGCCCGCCAAATTCACGGTGGAATGGGAATTACTGGAGAGTACCCAATGATGAGACACATGATGAATTTGGAATCGGTCATTACATATGAAGGAACACATGATATCCATCTATTGATTACAGGAATGGACGTGACTGGATTTAACGCGTTTAAATAGTATCAGCTGCCATACTACATCATTGTTCTTTATAGAATAATAAAAACAAAACGGGAACTAGTGCCATGTGCTAGTTCCCGTTTTTAATACTAAAAACTACTTTAGTCTTTCTTTGAGACGTCCTTGTCTTTTACTTCAAATTTCTAAAATCGTCTCACATTTTTGGTAAACCCGAGAAAGGTTTCACTTCTCACGATAAGGTATTCTCGCCTTAATACTTATAGCTTCCTTATTGAACTCGCAAGGGGGAGAGTTCTAAAGGTATAGTTCGCTCCTTTCCCGGGTCACTGTCAAAATTCCCGTTCTGACATATTCTGTATTTATTCTTTATTCATTTGCTTGTTTGACTGTACTAATGAATAAATCAGACCAAAAGAAGCGAAAAGCCTATTTTATTCATTATCACTTATTTACGAATAAAATCGGGAGCTATCTAATTCAACAAATGGAACGGTTTCTAAATACTGGAATTCTATCGGCCTGCTCTGGTGTTCATAGTGTCCTTTTAATTTTGGGGCATAAGTCTCGAAAAACATGAATCGAAAAAACAACATGAAAGCGAAAGCTTACTCAAAGCGATGTAAAGTATATAATTGTCCGATTCGAACTGTTTCCCGATGACATTGATATTTTCAAAACTTACTTCCTTAGAAAGCCTCGCCAAAGCCCTGCTGTGTCCGCGTTTTCTGCCTTGTATTTCTGAAAAAAGTTATGTCGTCGGGAACCGGTTCAATTTCAGGCACTTATTATACTGTGCATCCCTAAGCAATAGCAATAGCGTCGTTTACAAAATTTTGTTAGAGGTGGAATTATCGAAATAAAAAAGAGAAAAGCAGGAAAACAAGCATAGCATTCGAAAAGCATAATTGACATTCAGGTCTTGATGAATGCCATAAAACAGCCTGTGCTTGCATATTTGATTGTCCTAAAAAAGGAAAGTTTAGCGGTGTAGGATTTTTTAATAAAAACGGGTTCATCAATAAGGGGGCAAAAAATTGGGCTTTACGGACCGGTGCTTATAAAGTCAAAGAGGTAGAATCTCATTTCCCAGATGAGCTTCTACCTCTTTAGTTGTTCCTAGATCGCCTGTTGAAAGAGAAAGTATCACTCCCCAGTTTTACTTCTTCTTTGAGAAACTCCCCAGTTTCTTCATATGTTGATACTTGTTAAACTCAGCTTCCCCCTTGCTTTGTCCATGTACAAATACCCCCTTGACCTAGATGCTTCTCACTTTGTTACAAGTTAAAAGAAACAAAGACATCCGCTTTTCATGACAAGGAGAACCCCCATTCTCTTTGACAACTTCCGTCTATATGGGTATAGTTACCTAAACCATACCAAAAGTATGTTATTCTTCAAAAAGCTGCAAATCGGTCTATTACATGTTTGATAAACAATAATACATTCCAAAGCATGGAAAAAAATTCCACATTCTGGAATCAAGTACTAATTATTTATACTATAGGCATAAAGTCCTGTTGAATTGGAACAGAAACAATAGATGGCGATCACCCCTGATCACATCTATTGTTCGTTCCTATTTTTTGACCCTGAAGCTACAAACTGTACTTCAGCTTGTAGTTCCCATCTTTGCGACCACCCTCAGCCGCTCAAAAATTCCTTTCGACAGAAAACACCCCTGTTATCCTATCAAAAAAACACCTGTTGATTAAAACGTTTCGAAAATCAGACCAACGATCTTCGAAAAAGAACCTAGTTACGGACGATCTCGAAACCCCTTTCGATCATATCCTTTTGTTCTTCGATTAGTAGGGTGCCTAAATCAGACCGAACTCATTTTTAGACATAATTATTTAATAATCAAACACTTACAATAAAACCAAACATCCAATCGCTCCGTCGAGTGGAAAGCTCTTCCAATAAATGGAACAGCCTAATTCATCACAGGATCTGTTAACGAGCACAGCATTTTGGATTTCTTAAGTGCAGGCTTACAATCCCTTAGAATAGCTTAAAAATGAAAAAGCAGCAGATCATATCCCCCCCGAGATAATTTCTGCTGCCGTTTGCGTCCTGTTCCCTGTTTAATAAAGGCACTTTACTCGCCAGTGCTGTCCCTTTTGCGAGGCG
>CALFBW010000409.1 GCA_937951415.1 uncultured Chitinophagales bacterium
CTAGACGGTGACGGCAATAACGACGCAAATGAAGATGTTGACGGTGACGGAAACTTCGACGCTGATGACTGTGTTGGAGCGACAGGAGCACAAGGTGATACTGGAGCTGACGGCCAAACTGGCCCACAAGGAAATACTGGAGCTGACGGTCAAACCGGTCCTCAAGGTCCAGCTGGATCTACAGGGCCTCAAGGAAATACTGGAGCGCAGGGAGCAACAGGAGCTGACGGTCAAACTGGGCCGCAAGGGAATACTGGAGCACAAGGTGCAACTGGTAATGATGGTGATACAGGATCAAATGGTGTTAATTGTTGGGATCAAGACGGTGATGGAATCGGTGATCTTGATGAAGATGTTGACGGTGACGGAAACTTCGATGCAGACGACTGTGTAGGAGCAACTGGAGCACAAGGTGACACTGGAGCTGACGGTCAAACTGGACCTCAAGGAAACACAGGAGCTGATGGTCAAACTGGACCTCAAGGAAATACTGGATCCGATGGACAAACTGGACCTCAGGGACCTGCCGGGTCAACTGGACCACAAGGAAACACAGGAGCTGATGGTAATACTGGATCAAACGGTTTGAACTGTTGGGATCAAGATGGAGATGGAATTGGTGATCTAGATGAAGATTTGGATGGCGATGGAAACTTCGATACTGATGATTGTATTGCCGCTGGTGCTGCTGGATCAACTGGTCCACAAGGAGATACAGGACCTGAAGGACCAACGGGACCTCAAGGAGCTGATGGAAATACTGGTGCAGAAGGCGATACAGGAGCTGATGGTTTGAACTGTTGGGATACTGACGGTGATGGTATTGGTGATCCTTCTGAGGATGAGAACGGTGATGGTCAATTCGATACAAATGATTGTCAAGGACCTCAAGGACCTTCTGGTGCTCAAGGAGCAACAGGACCTGACGGACAAGATGGACCTGCTGGATCTTCTGGTATTAGCTGTTGGGATACTGATATGGATGGTATCAACGATCCTGCTGAAGACATCAACAATGACGGGGTATTCAATACTAAGGATTGTCAAGGTGATGATGGATCTGGAGGAGCTACTGGAGCTAACGGATTAAACTGTTGGGATTTGAATGGTGACGGAATCGGAGATCCTTCTGAGGATACGGATGGTGACGGAAATTTCGACGCATTTGATTGTCAATGTAACTGTGATCAAGCTGGCTTGTTGAAAGGTACAACTGGTCCACAAGGACCTACTGGAGAGCCTGGACAAGTATTGATCTTGGTTGCTGACGAAATGACTGAGAAAGGTGGCGATTGCGATGCAGTTATTACTGTTGCTGATTTGGTTCAGAAAATCGAATCACTTGAGACTAAAGTTACCGTTCAAGATTTCGGTACTAAGTCTATGACTTCAACTCAAGAAATTTGGGTGTCTTTCGAAGAAAGCTTCAATGGTGAAATTCCTGTAGTAACGGTAACACCGAATGTACCAGGCGTTAAATTGTATGTTGTTGAGAAAACAGATAAAGGTTTCAAAGTAATTGTTGAAACTGACTCTGCTTCTCCGTTCAACTTGAGCTTCGACTGGATGGCGATTGCTAAATCAGTGAAGTAAATAAGTAAGCTCATTAATAAATGAGAAAGGGCTCTTCCGATCGGAAGAGCCCTTTTTATTTATACATCAAGGGAGAAAAGAAAGAGTGGCCTGATGCGTAAAGTGCACATGGACGGCCCTAGGAAGACACAGCCTCAAGGTTGTCAGGATGCTGCTCGTTGCGTCACACACCATCAGAGCGTGAAATAGTTAGTAGTTCATTTAAGTATCAATACGCTTATCTTTCATTACGATTATTAAGTGGTTTACCATTATTGAATACTTTCAGTAAAAACTGCCTTCTCTTCCCAAAACAAGTAACTTGGCGATCTCTAACAACATTTTGACACACAGATCGAAAACCTTTTGTGCAATTTCAAATATTGGAGTTAAAAGATTTGTCTAATAGATAGCTTTAGTTATAAATAAGTGTTACATTTGCATCGCTAAAAGAGGGAACATTCCTCGATAGCAAACATAGATTAAAGGGAGTTAGGGATAAAAACCCGCAAAATGTCCGAGGACAGCTTCCCGCTTAATCATCTCCACGTTAGGAAGTTCCTTCCTAGGTAGATGAGTTGGCGGCTTCCTCTAAGTCTCTCGAAAAGTTTAAACTATGCCAACGATACAACAACTGGTAAGAAAGGGAAGGAAAGTCATCGTGACGCCTTCAAAATCAAAAGCTCTTGAGTCATGCCCTCAACGCAGAGGTGTTTGCACAAGAGTGTATACAACAACTCCTAAGAAGCCGAACTCGGCTTTGAGAAAGGTTGCTAAGGTTCGTTTAACGAATGGAAGGGAGGTAATTGCCTACATTCCAGGAGAGGGACACAACCTTCAGGAACACTCGATTGTGTTGATTCGAGGCGGAAGAATTAAAGATCTTCCTGGGGTTCGTTATCATATTGTTCGTGGTTCTTTGGATACAGCTGGTGTGAGCGATCGCAAGCAAAGCCGTTCTAAGTACGGTGCCAAGAAGCCAAAGTCCTAATCACATTAATCCTATTAGGCAATGAGAAAAAGTAGAGCGAAAAAAAGAGAACGTAGCCCAGATCCACGTTATGCAGATCCAATGGTTACGAGATTTGTAAATAATTTGATGTTGAGCGGAAAGAAGAGTACGGCATTTCGTGTTTTTTATGCTGCAATGGATCGAATTAGTGAGCAGACGGGAGAAGATCCGCATGCGATTTGGAAGAAGGCTTTGGCTAATGCAATGCCAGAAGTTGAAGTTAGAAGCCGCAGAATCGGTGGATCAACTTTCCAAATCCCAACTGAAATTCGTCAAGATCGAAAAATCGCGATTGGTATTAAGTGGTTGATCACTTACGCACGGTCAAGAAATGGTAAATCAACTGCAGAGAAATTAGCTGCTGAGTTGATTGCTGCATCGAAGAAAGAAGGTGCCTCTATCAAAAAGAGAGAGGATGTGCACCGAATGGCTGAGGCCAACAAAGCATTCTCACACTTTAGAGTATAATCGAGGTTAGCTTCGACTTTTAAATAAGTAATAATGGCTAGAGATCTTAATAAAGTTCGAAATATTGGTATTGCTGCTCACATTGATGCGGGCAAAACTACCACTACAGAGCGTGTTCTGTACTATACAGGAATGACGCACAAAATCGGTGAGGTACACGATGGAGCTGCAACCATGGATTGGATGGAGCAAGAACAAGAACGTGGTATCACAATTACATCTGCTGCAACGAAAACGGAGTGGAAATACAGAGGTGATCCTTACCAAATTAATATTATTGATACTCCAGGGCACGTTGATTTTACTGTAGAGGTAGAACGTTCTTTGCGTGTTCTTGATGGTGTGGTAGCATTATTCTGTGCTGTTGGTGGTGTAGAGCCACAATCAGAAACAGTATGGCGTCAGGCTAATCGATATAAAGTACCTAGAATTGGTTTCGTTAACAAGATGGACCGTTCCGGAGCTGACTTCCTTGAAGTTGTTCGCCAGGTTGAGGAAATGTTGAAAGCGAATCCTGTTCCTTTACAATTGCCAATCGGCGCTGAAGATGATTTTAGAGGAGTCGTTGACTTGATCACGAACGAAGCAATCATTTGGGACGACGATTCTCAAGGAATGAAATTTGAAGTTGTACCTATCCCTGATGATATGGTAGAACTTGTGAAAGAGTACCGTGGGAAATTGGTAGAAGCAGTTGCTGAATACGATGACCAACTATTAGAGAAATACTTCGAAGATCCTGAGTCGATCACTGAAGAGGAGATGATGGCTGCAATTCGTGCTGCTGTTATTGATATCTCTATCATCCCTATGATGTGTGGATCAGCTTTTAAGAATAAAGGTGTTCAAAACTTATTGGATGCAGTTATTACGTACTTGCCATCTCCACTTGATATTGAAGCAATCGAGGGAATAAACCCTAAGACCGATGAACCAGCGTCAAGAAAGCCAGATGCAAGTGAGCCTTTCGCAGCATTAGCATTCAAGATTGCAACAGACCCTTATGTAGGTCGCTTGGCATTCTTCCGTGCTTACAGTGGTGCTTTGGATGCAGGTTCTTATGTTTTGAATAATAGATCAGGAAAGAAAGAGCGAATCTCTCGAATCTATCAAATGCACGCCAATAAGCAAAATCCAATCGATCGTATTGAAGCTGGAGATATTGGTGCGGCTGTAGGTTTTAAAGATATCAAAACAGGTGATACGCTTACCGATATGAATCACCCTATCGTTTTGGAAAGTATGGACTTCCCAGAGCCGGTAATTCAGATAGCGATTGAGCCTAAAACTCAAAAAGACCTTGATAAATTGGGTATGTCTCTAGCAAAACTTGCTGAGGAAGATCCAACTTTCAAAGTTGCTTTTGACGACGAAACTGGGCAAACGGTGATCAGTGGAATGGGTGAGCTTCACCTAGAGATCATTGTAGATCGTTTGAAGAGAGAGTTCAAAGTGGAATGTAATCAAGGACCTCCGCAGGTTAATTACAAAGAGGCTATTACACAAACTATCCAGCACCGTGAAGTTTATAAGAAACAGTCTGGTGGTCGTGGTAAGTTTGCCGATATTACGTTTGAACTTGGCCCAGCAGAGCCAAATGAAGCGGGTATAGTTGAAGAAGGTATACAGTTCGTGAACAACATTGTTGGAGGATCTATTCCACGTGAATTTATTCCTTCAGTTGAGAAAGGATTCAAGGAAGCTATGAAGAACGGTGTTCTTGCAGGCTATCAAATGGATTCATTAAGAGTTCGTCTATACGATGGTAGTTTTCACCAAGTGGATTCGGATCAAGTAGCTTTCGAACTTTGTGCGAAAATGGCTTATCGTAATGCATGTAAATCGGCAAAGCCAGTATTACTAGAGCCAATTATGAAGCTGGAAATTCTGACTCCTGAGGAAAATACCGGTGATGTTGTAAGTGATGTAAACCGTCGACGTGGTTTGATGGAAGGTATGGAAATCAAGCAAGGATCTCAAGTGATCAAGGCGAAAGTTCCACTCTCTCAGATGTTTGGTTATGTAACCGCTCTGAGAACCATTACTTCAGGACGTGCGACCTCTACTATGGAGTTCTCACATTATCAAGAAGCTCCTAATAATATCCAGGAGGAAATTATTGCAAAAGCACAAGGAGTAGTTAAAGTCTAATTGATTTATGACACAGAGAATTAGAATCAAACTGAAGTCATACGATCACAATCTCGTAGACAAATCGTCAGAGAAGATCGTAAAGACAGTAAGAACCACTGGTGCAGTTGTTTCGGGACCTATTCCCCTTCCAACAAAGAAGAAGGTTTTTACAGTACTTAAGTCACCCCACGTGAATAAGAAGGCGAGAGAGCAATTTCAACTTTGTACTTACAAGCGTTTGTTGGACATCTATAGTTCAACGTCAAAAACGATTGATGCATTGATGAAGTTAGAATTGCCAAGTGGTGTTGATGTAGAAATAAAAGTGTAAACGATGCCAGCCATAATTGGAAAAAAGGTCGGAATGACCAGCATATATGCGGAAGAAGGCGTAAACGTTGCTTGTACAATCGTTCAGGCAGGGCCTTGCACCGTTACTCAGGTAAAGGACATGGATTCTGATGGTTATAGTTCTGTTCAACTTGGTTTTGGACAAGCTAACCCGAAAAGAGTGAATGCCCCTTTAGCTGGACACTTCGCGAAAGCAGGAGTAAAAGCAATGGTAAACTTGAAAGAGTTTCGAGATTTTGATATCGAAGCCAAAGTTGGAGATGAAATTACTGTAGAAGTTTTTGAAGAAGGCGACTATGTTGCTGTGACAGGAACATCGAAAGGTAAGGGTTTCCAAGGTGTAGTGAAACGTCATGGTTTTCATGGTGTAGGTGATGCGACTCACGGTCAGCATAACCGATTGCGCGCACCAGGTTCGATTGGTGCTGCTTCCTATCCAGCACGTGTATTCAAAGGAATGCGAATGGCGGGTAGAACTGGTGGCGATCAAGTAAAGGTGAAGAACCTCGAAGTTGTGAAAGTATTTAAGGACAAGAATCTCCTCCTTATTAAAGGAGCTCTGCCGGGTGCAAAAGGTTCTCTTGTTTACATTGAAAAGTAAGGAAGATGAAGATTGATGTAACAAACAGCCAAGGTAGTACTACCGGAAGACAAGTTGATCTTGATGATAGCTTGTTCGCAATTGAGGTGAATGATCACGCCATATACTTAGCCGTGAAGCAGTACTTAGCTAACCAGCGTCAAGGAACGCATAAGGCTAAAGAACGCGGAGAAATTCGAGGATCTAGAAAGAAACTGAAGAAGCAGAAAGGTACTGGTACCGCTCGTTTCGGGGATATAAAGAACCCATTGTTTAGAGGTGGAGGTCGCGTTTTTGGACCTAAGCCTAGAGATTACAGTTTCAAGTTGAACAAGAAAGTTAAGCAACTCGCTAGGGCAAGTGCTTTAACCTATAAGGCAAAAGAAAGCGAAGTAAAAGTGATCGAAGATTTGAAATTCGATGCACCTAAAACGAAAGACTTTGCTAGTGTTTTGAAGAATTTGGGCGCAGACGATAAGAAATCACTATTGGTGATCGGTGAAGCCGACATGAATATCGCAAAGTCAGCCAGTAATCTTCCAAAGAGCAAGGTAGTGACAGCGAATAGCTTGAATACCTATGATATTTTGAATGCGAGTGTTTTGATTTTCTCAGAGAACGCACTCGAACATTTGTCAAGCTAATAGAACGTAGAAGAGATGTCAAATACAATACTCAAAAAGCCTCTGATAACAGAGAAAGGAGCGAAACTCACTGATAAAATGGGTCGCTACACTTTCGAAGTTGCAAGATCTGCGAATAAAATCGAGATCAAGAAGGCAGTCGAAGAAATGTTCGATGTGGAAGTAAAGGCTGTGAATACAATCACACTCCCTTCGAAAAACAAGACACGATACACAAAAAGTGGATTGTTAAGAGGAAAAACCAGTGTAGTGAAAAAGGCGATCATCACCTTGAAAGAGGGTTTCGATATCGATTTATACACAGGGATTTAATATTATTTATTAACAACTAAGGTTCTCGATAACCGACAACTATCGAATATGGCAGTTAAAAAATATAATCCGACAACTCCGGGTACGCGTTTCCGAGTAAGCGTGATATACGATGAGTTGACCACAAGCACACCAGAGAAAAGTCTTTTAGCAAAGATTTACCAAAAAGCTGGTCGTAACAATACTGGGAAAATGACGGTACGTAACGTTGGTGGTGGACACAAACGTAGATATCGTATCATTGATTTCAAGCGCAACAAGTTTGGAATTCCAGGAACTATCAAGAGTGTAGAGTACGATCCGAATCGTACAGCATTTATTGCATTAGTAAGTTATGCTGATGGTGAGAAGAGATACATCGTTGCTCCTGACGGAATCAAAGTAGGAGACGTTATCAATTCTGGAGAGGGAGTAAGCCCTGATTTAGGGAATGCACTTTACCTTAGCGAAATTCCTTTAGGTTCTATTATTCACAACATTGAATTAGAACCAGGAAGAGGTGGTGTAATGACTAGAAGTGCTGGAACCTATGCACAATTGGCAGCGAAGGATGGAAAGTATGCCATCATCAAATTGCCTTCTGGTGAAACAAGAATGGTATTGTTGACTTGCATGGCAACTATCGGAACTGTTTCTAATGGCGATCATAGTTTGCAAAATTTTGCAAAGGCAGGTCGTCAGCGCTGGAAAGGAAGGAGACCAAGAGTTCGGGGTGTAGCGATGAACCCTGTAGATCACCCGATGGGTGGTGGAGAAGGTCGTTCTTCGGGAGGACACCCGCGTTCGAGAACTGGAATTATGGCAAAGGGTCAGAAGACTCGTAACCGTAACAAGTACTCAAGCAAACTTATTATCAGTAAGAAAAAGAAACGTAGATAATGGCTAGATCACTGAGAAAGGGGCCTTATGTAGCATATAAATTGCAAAAGAAGGTCGACCAAATGAATGACGCAGGTAAAAAGAAGCCGATCAAGACTTGGTCACGCGCTTCGATGATTACACCTGAGTTTGTTGGTCACACTATCATGGTGCACAATGGAAACAAATTTATTCCTGTGTACATCACTGAAAACATGGTTGGACATAAGTTGGGTGAGTTTGCACTAACTCGCAATTTTAGAGGCCATTCATCAAAGAAGCTTAAATAAGAACTAATATGGAAGCTGTAGCTATACTACGTAATTGCCCTAGTTCTCCTCGCAAGATGAGAGTGGTGGCTGATACTGTTCGAGGAGAACAAGTGGGAAAAGCATTGAATATTTTGCGTTTCTCTAAAAAGCACGCCTCTCGAGATCTAGAAAAGTTGTTGACCTCTGCAATTGCAAACTGGGAAAGCAAGAACGAATCTCGAGCTGAAGACGCTGATTTATTTGTAAAAATTATCAAAGTTGACGGTGCTGGAATGATCAAGAGATTCCGTCCAGCTCCTTTTGGGAGGCCGCATAGAATTCGTAAGAGATCAAACCACATTACGATCATTGTTGATAGCAAAACAAGCCAAGGGTAATAACCTAGCAGAAAACTTAAAGATATGGGACAGAAGACGAGTCCGATTGGAAATAGATTAGGGATTATTCGCGGTTGGGATTCCAACTGGTATGCTAGTGGACGCGATTTTGCTGACAAACTGGTAGAGGACGAAAAAATTCGTGGATACCTAAACGCGAGAATTCAAAAAGGTGGTCTTTCAAAAATTCAAATTGAAAGAACACTTAAGAGGGTTACGATCACCATTAACACATCACGACCAGGAATTATCATTGGTAAAGGTGGTGGCGAAGTTGATCGTATCAAGGAAGAGTTGAAAAAACTTACAGGTAAGGAAGTTCAAATCAACATTGTAGAAATCCGTCGTCCAGAATTGGACGCCAACATCGTAGCAGAGACGATTGCGAAGCAATTGGAAGGAAGAATAAACTTCCGTAGAGCAATTAAGATGGCCATTTCATCTACCATGAGAATGGGAGCAGAAGGAATCAAAGTGAGAGTTGCAGGTCGTTTGAATGGTGCAGAGATGGCGCGTACGGAGGAGTACAAGCAAGGACGTACACCGCTACATACATTCCGAGCTGATATTGATTATGCTTTGAAAGAAGCACAAACAATTTACGGAATCATTGGAGTGAAAGTATGGATCTGTAAAGGAGAGAAATTTGGTAAGGTAGATTTATCGCCAGACACTTCTCGCCGTGGACAAGGACGCCAGCCAAGAAAGAAGCGTCGTTAATATCATAGAAAAGAGAAAAACGAAATAAATCATGTTACAGCCCAAAAGAGTACGTTGGAGACGTACCCAAAAAGGAAGAGTTAAGGGAATTGCTGGTCGTGGATCTACCGTGGCTTTTGGTTCTTTCGGACTAAAGTCTTTAGGTACTGCATTTATATCAGCAAAGACCATCGAGGCAGCTCGTGTGGCCCTAACTCGATACATGAAAAGGGAAGGTAAGGTATGGATCCGAATTTTTCCTACAAAGCCTCTAACCTCTAAGCCTGCGGAAGTACGTATGGGTAAGGGTAAGGGAGCTCCAGACCGTTTTGTTGCAGTCGTAAAGCCAGGAACTATCATGTTCGAAGCAGAAGGAGTGCCATTAGAAGTTGCCCGCGAAGGCTTTCGTTTGGCGGCGCAGAAAATGCCGGTCTTAACCAAATTCGTTGTTCGTCACGATTACTCGGAATAATAAAAGCATCACCAGGATGGCTAAGAATAATAAAAAGGTAGCACTAACTGATCTATCAGTTGTGGAACTTCAAGAAAAATTGAAGGACGGAGTAGAAGAGCTCAAAAAGCTGCGCTTTAACCATACTATCACTCCTCTCACTAATCCGAATGAAATTGGATTGTTGAAGAAGGAAGTAGCTAGAATGAAAACAGAATTGACAGCAAGAAAATCATAAACCATCCTTATGTCAACTATTGATATGGAAGAGCAAAAGCAAAAAAGAAATCTAAGAAAGACACGGGTCGGTTTAGTCACTAGTGACAAGATGGATAAGACTGTGACAGTGTCTGTAGAGCGTAGGTTACAACACCCGCTTTACGGAAAGTTTATCAAGAAAACCAAGAAGTTTGCAGCGCACGACGAGACAAATGATTGTAACGAAGGCGATACTGTAAAAATCATGGAAACTCGACCGCTTAGTAAGAAAAAGCGTTGGAGAGTGGTAGAAATTATTGAAAGAGCTAAGTAATGATACAGCAGGAATCAAGATTAAGAGTGGCTGATAACAGCGGTGCCAAAGAGGTGCTCTGTATTCGTGTCCTTGGAGGTACCAAGACGCGTTATGCTTCAGTAGGTGACAAAATAGTTGTTACCGTGAAAGATGCAATGCCTAACAGTGGGGTCCGTAAAGGTCTTGTGAGCCCAGCTGTTGTAGTCAGAACGAGAAAAGAGATTCGTCGTAAGGACGGTTCTTACATTCGATTTGACGACAATGCAGTGGTTTTGCTGAATGCAAATGATGAGCCGCGTGGTACCCGTATTTTCGGACCTGTTGCTCGTGAGCTCCGTGAAAAGAACTACATGAAAATTGTTTCACTGGCCCCTGAAGTACTTTAAGCGATGAGAGATTCAAAGAACATGAAATTACACATCAAGAAGGGAGATACTGTGAAAGTACTCTCTGGCCCAGACAAAGGAAAGTCCGGCAAAGTATTGATGGTAGACAAAAAGAACTATCGAGCGAAGGTAGAGGATTTGAACAAAGTGTCTCGACACACTAAGCCAAATACTCAGAATCCAAACGGTGGTATTATTGAGCAAGAGGCAGCTATTCACCTTTCAAACTTGATGTTGGTTGATCCCAAGACAGGAGATCCAACCAGAGTTGGTAGAAAGAAAGTAGATGGTAAATCAGTGCGTTACTCTAAAAGAACCGGAGAGGTTATTGACTAATGGCAGAAATTCAGAGATTACAGAAAAAATACAAAGAGGAGATTGTTCCAAAATTAATGGAGCAGTTTGGTTACTCTTCTATCATGCAAGTTCCTGGCTTACAGAAAATCTGTTTGAACCAAGGATTGGGTGATGCTACACAGGATAAGAAAGTTGTAGATGTAGCGCTAAGCGAGATGACACTGATTACTGGTCAACAAGCTGTGCCAACAAAAGCAAAGAAATCCGTTTCGAACTTTAAGTTGAGAGAAGGAATGCCAATTGGGGCACGCGTAACTTTACGACGTCGTCAAATGTGGGAATTCTTGGATCGATACATTTCAGTAGCTTTGCCACGAGTACGTGACTTCCGTGGAATTAATGACAAAAGCTTTGACGGCCGTGGTAACTATACTACTGGTGTGACTGAGCAAATCATTTTCCCGGAAATCAATCTGGATAAAGTCCCTCGCATTACTGGTATGGATATCACGTTTGTGACTTCTGCTAAAAATGATGCTGAAGCGTTTGCTTTATTGAAAGCATTAGGACTTCCTTTTAAGAATCAAAACAATCCTTCATAAGATGGCTAGAGAAGCAGTAAAAGCGCGCCAAAGAAAGAGAGAGCGTATGGTAGCTCGTTACGCCAAGAAGCGTCAAGAGCTAAAAGAAGCTGGAGAGTGGGAATTGCTAGACAAAATGCCCAAAAATTCCTCAGCAGTTCGATTGAAAAATCGTTGTAGAATTACTGGTCGTCCGAAAGGATATATAAGATTCTTTGGAATTAGCCGTGTGCATTTTCGCAAGTTAGCTTTGGCAGGAAAAATTCCAGGATTGACAAAGGCAAGCTGGTAAATAATTAAGAAGAAAAGAAAAGTCAAGAAGATATGTCTGCAGTGACTGACCCGATAGCGGATTTTTTAACACGTATTCGTAATGGCATCATGGCCAATAAAAGAATTGTTGAAATTCCTGCTTCGAACATAAAGAGAAGAATGACTGAGATCCTTTACGATCAAGGTTACATCTTAAAGTACAAGTTTGAGGATACTGAGAACCACCAAGGTGTTATCAAAATTGCCTTGAAGTACGACAGTGCTACTAAAGCATCTGCCATTACTAAGTTGGATCGTTTCAGTAAGCCAGGATTGAGAAGATTTTCTGGTTCGAAAGAAATTCCACGTGTGATCAATGGTTTGGGAATCGCTATCATTTCTACCTCTCATGGTGTAATGACAGGAAAGCAAGCCAAAGCAATTAATGTTGGAGGAGAAGTACTCTGTACGATTTACTAGAAACTGAAAAAAACAAATTATGTCTAGGATAGGAAAAGCTCCGATCACTTTACCAGATGGTGTTAGTATTTCGGTTGATAGTTCAAACATCGTTACTGTGAAAGGTAGCAAAGGAGAATTGCGTCAGCAGGTTGATCCAGATCTGAGTATTTCACAGGAAGACGGTGTCTTAACTGTAGCACGACCTACTGAGCAAAAACGCCACAAATCCATGCACGGACTTTATAGAAGTCTGATCAATAACATGGTAGAAGGAGTTACTAAAGGATTCAAAAAAGAATTAGTAGTAATTGGTGTAGGTTATAGAGCTGCGAATACTGGTAATTTACTAGAGCTTGCAGTGGGATATTCTCACCCCATCTACTTCATGGTTCCAGGAGAATTGAAATTGGAAACTATTTCTGAAAAAGGAAAGGACCCGATTATCGTTTTAACTGGAATTGATAAGCAGTTGTTGGGACAAGTGGCAGCAAAAATTCGTGCCTTTAGAAAACCTGAGCCTTACAAAGGAAAAGGTATTCGATACAAAGATGAGTACGTAAGAAGAAAAGCTGGTAAGACAGTAGCAAAATAATTTTTAAACCATTGAAATGGACTTCCGGGTTTTGTGTTAGAGCAAAGCATTCGTGGTCGAAATCAATAACTATACAATGGGAAAGACAAATAAAAAAGTTCTTCGAAGAAGAAAGATTCATTGGAAAATTCGTAGTCGAATTTCGGGTACGGTTCAACGTCCACGTTTATGTATTTTTCGTAGTAACAAAGAAATCTACGCAGTACTTGTAGATGATGTAGCTGGGCATACTTTAGCTTCTGCTTCATCTAAAGGAATGAGCGGTGGAACGAAAGTTGATTTAGCTAAGAAAGTTGGTCAAGCAATTGGAGAGGCGGGAAAAGCGGCAGGATTTGACAAGGTTGTTTTCGATAGAAGCGGGTATTTGTACCATGGCCGAGTGAAAGCCTTAGCAGAAGGTGCGCGTGAAGGTGGTCTACAGTTTTAATAGAAAGAATAATAAAAAATAAACCGTGAGAGGAAAGCAAAAAGTAAATGCCACTGACCGCGAACTTACAGATAAGGTAGTTACGATCAACCGGGTTACGAAAGTAACAAAGGGTGGACGTACCTTCAGTTTCTCAGCAGTTGTTGTAGTTGGAGATGGTAAAGGATCCGTTGGACACGGATTGGGTAAAGCCCGCGAAGTTGTAGAAGCCATCGGAAAGGGAAAAGAGGAAGGAATCAAAACCATGAAGAAATATCCAATTCTGAATGGAACGATCCCACACGCACAGCTTGGTAAGTATGGTGCAGGGAAAGTATTGATTCGTCCTGCAGCAAAAGGAACAGGAGTAATCGCCGGAGGTGCTATGCGTGCCGTATTGGAGAGTGCTGGTGTTACTGATGTAATTGCTAAATCACTAGGATCATCAAATCCGCACAATGTGATTAAAGCAACATTGAATGCATTGGATTGCTTAAGAGATCCATATACGGTAGCGCGAACGCGAAATATTAGCTTGGGAAAGCTTTTCACAGGTAACTAAACGGGTGGAGACTTCTGAAAGGAAGGTATACCCATTAAAATAGCGAACGAAATGGCGAAAGTCAGAATCACGCAGGTAAAAAGCACAATCGACAGACCCAAAAGGCAAAAGCTGACTATTCAAGCTTTGGGCTTAGGGAAAATTGGTCGAACAGTTGAACAAGAATTGACACCTCAGATCCAAGGTATGATCACAAAGGTGGCGCATTTGGTAAAAGTTGAATCTGCTTAATAATGAAACTGCATACATTAAAACCAGCCGAAGGCTCTATTAAAAAGGGTAAACGTGTCGGTCGTGGACAGGGATCTACCAGAGGTGGAACTTCTACACGTGGTCACAAGGGAGCCCAGTCTCGTTCTGGTTACTCTCGTAAAAGAGGTTTTGAAGGTGGTCAAATGCCACTTCAACGACGTATTCCGAAGAGAGGATTTAAAAATCCTTTCCGTGTGGAGTATATCGGCTTAAATCTTGATACAGTCACTATGTTGGCTGAAAAACACAACATCTCTGATTTCTCTGTAGAGAAATTACAGGAGTTAAACATTATCAAGAAATATGATAAAGTGAAACTTCTTGGTAGAGGCGAACTGAAGCGTTCTTTAACAATAAAAGTTCACGCGTACAGTGCATCCGCAAAAGCTGCAATTGAGCAAGCTGGCGGTACAGCCGATTTGATCTAAATACGTTTTAGCCCACATCCTATGAGCAAGTTTATAGAAACTCTAAAAAACATTTGGAAGATCGAGGATCTGAGAAATAAAATTCTCTACACCTTAGGTCTTGTGCTGGTATATAGAATTGGTTGTTTCGTGGTCCTACCTGGAATCGATCCAGGCGTGTTGGCCGATAGCACCGTTCAAGCGCAGCAAAATGGTATTCTTGGTATCCTTAACATGTTCGTAGGAGGTTCGTTCCTGCGTGCATCTGTTTTCGCACTAGGAATCATGCCTTACATCTCGGCGTCGATCGCCATGCAATTGTTGACACTAGCAGTTCCTTACTTTCAAAAATTACAGAAAGAAGGGGAAAGCGGTCGAAAGAAAATTAGTCAATGGACTCGTTACGGTACTATTGCTGTTACATTGGTTCAAGGCTTAGGATACATCGCTTTCTTGAACCAAATGGCTCCTGAAGCGATCGCACTGAATTCATTCATGTTCGGACTATCTACCATCGTTGTTCTTACAGCAGGTACTGTTTTCTGTATGTGGTTAGGTGAGAAGATCACTGATAAAGGAATTGGTAATGGTATCTCCTTGATCATCATGATCGGGATTATTGCACAACTTCCTTTCGGATTGTCTGCTGAATTTGGTTCTCGTTTAGGTGATGAAACAATTGGTGGAGGTGGTATCATCTTCTTCCTTTTGGAGATTGTTATGTTGATGGCAGTTGTGATCTTCACAGTACTTATGGTTCAAGGCGTTCGTAGAATTCCAGTGAACTATGCTAAGAGAATGATCGGAAATAAAGAGTATGGCGGACAACGTCAATTTATTCCTTTAAGAGTAAATGCTTCTGGAGTAATGCCTATCATCTTTGCTCAGGCATTGATGTTTATTCCTTCACTAGCAGGACAGTTTTTCCCGGAATCTTCATTTGCACAGCACATGAATTCAGGAGAGTATTTGACGAGTGTTTGGTACAATGTAGTGATGTTTATTCTCGTAGTAGTATTCACTTACTTCTATACGGCTTTGATTATCAATCCAAACGAGATGGCAGAGAATATGAAGCGAAACAATGGTTTCATTCCTGGTGTGAAGCCTGGAAAGAATACTGCTGAGTTTGTAGATAATATTTTATCTCGTATCACTTTACCCGGATCATTGGCCTTAGGATTAATAGCCATTTTGCCTGTATTTGCGATGGCATTTGGAGTGAATCCTCAGTTCGCACAGTTTTACGGGGGTACATCGTTATTGATTTTGGTAGCGGTTGTATTGGATACTTTACAACAGATTGAAGGACATTTACTAATGCGTCATTACGACGGATTGATGGAAGGAAGCAATCGTATCAAAGGCCGCGGAGCTGGCGCAATAGGAGCGAGTGTTTAATTCAGCGTCCATGATAATCTATAAGACGGACGAGGAGATTGAATTGCTTCGTCACAGTAATCTTATAGTATCGAAAACGCATGCTGAAGTAGCTAAGCATATCCGACCAGGGATTCAGACCTTGGCATTAGATAAGATCGCTGAAGAATTTATTAGAGACAATAATGCTATCCCCGGTTTCAAAGGATACCGGGGATTTCCCTTTACCCTCTGTATGTCTGTTAACGAAGAAGTCGTTCACGGGTTTCCAACAAAGAGGGAGCTTAAATCAGGAGACATATTATCCATTGACTGCGGAACAATCGCCAACGGATTTTACGGTGACTCGGCTTATACTTATGCAGTAGGAGAGATTGCACCTAAGGTGAAGAAACTGTTGCAGGTAACAAAAGAAGCACTTTACAAGGGAATAGAGCAAGCGAAAGTGGGAAATCGTATGGGAGACATCTCCAGCGCGATTCAAGAACACAGTCAAGGACGGCACGGATTTGGAGTCGTCCAAGAAATGGTGGGACACGGCGTGGGACGAGAACTTCATGAGAAGCCAGAAGTTCCAAATTATGGCCGAAGAAACACTGGAGTTAAGCTCAAGAAAGGCTTGGTGATAGCTATTGAACCTATGATCAATTTAGGTAAAAGGCACATTGAACAAATGGAAGATGGTTGGACAATCGTTACGAAAGATCGCAAGCCATCTGCTCATTTTGAGCACACAATAGCAATTGTTGGAGAAAAAGCAGACATCCTTTCAACCTTTAGGTATACTGAGGAGTCTATAAAAAAGAATAAAGAACTAACAGAAGTGTAATAATTTTATTATCTTTGCACACTAATTTTCGTAGATGGGGAAACAAGACGTCATAAAACAGGATGGAGTGGTAATCGAAGCTTTGGGGAACGCTAAGTTCACTGTAGAGCTCGAAAACGGCCACCAGATTCTGTGTCACATAGCTGGAAAAATGCGCATGCATTACATCCGAATATTGCCTGGTGATAAAGTGGCCGTTGAGATGTCTCCCTATGATCTTAGTCGTGGAAGAATAACATACAGATACAAGTAACATGAAGGTACGCGCATCAATTAAAAAGCGAAGTGCTGATTGCAAAATTGTTCGTCGTAAAGGACGACTTTATGTAATCAACAAGAAAAATCCTCGGTTCAAACAAAGACAAGGTTAAGAATTATGGCAAGGATTGCTGGTATAGATTTACCAAAATACAAGAAAGGTCAGATTGGATTGACCTACATCTACGGGATTGGACGCACAACTGCTGAAGAGATTTTAGACGAAGCAGGAGTAGATCCAACTAAGAAAGTACAAGACTGGACGGATGAAGAGTCTGCCTCTATTCGCCGAATAATCGGTGAAATCAAGGTAGAAGGAGAATTGCGTTCAGAAGTACAGACGAACATCAAGCGATTGATGGATATCGGGTGTAACCGAGGCTTGCGTCACCGTAAAGGACTTCCTCTTAGAGGGCAACGTACGAAAACAAACGCACGTAGTCGTAAAGGAAAGAGAAAGACGGTCGCAAACAAGAAAAAAGCAACCAAGTAAGAACTGTTGGTTCCTATTTGTGAACCTTTTAAAAGCAATGCTCAATGGCAAAAGCAAAAAAAGCAGCTAAGAAAAAAACGGTAGCGGTAGGTGCGGAAGGACGCGCTTACATCCGTGCAAGCTTCAACAATATCATTATTACATTGACCAACCTAGAGGGGCAAACTGTTTCGTGGGCGTCTGCTGGTAAAGCAGGATTCCGTGGTTCTAAAAAGAACACGCCGTATGCCGCTCAAATTGCTGCTCAAGATGCAGCAAAGACCGCGTACGATGCAGGAATGAGAAGATGTGAAGTGATTGTTCGTGGACCGGGGGCTGGACGTGAGTCTGCTATCCGTACCATTAACAACTCGGGAATTGAAGTAACAATTATCCGAGATGTGAGCCCGACACCACACAATGGTTGTCGTCCTCCTAAAAAACGTAGAGTATAATATGATTGAAAGAGCCCTTGGGCTCTTTTAGTCTGTTTTCTTTATTTCAATGCAAACAAGAAGTTTGTGTTTTTAATTGATAACCCAGTTAAGACACTGGGGAAATAAAAATAAGACAATGGCTAGATATACCGGTCCTAAGACCAAAATTGCCAGAAAATTCGGTGAAGCCATTTTTGGCTACGATAAGAGCTTCGATAAGAAGCCTTACCCTCCAGGACAGCATGGTCCTAACCGTAGAAGGAAAGCTCCTTCAGATTACGGTATCCAATTGAAAGAAAAGCAAAAGGCAAAGCACACTTATGGTTTGCTAGAGCGTCAATTCCGCAACTTGTTTGCTGAGTCAGCAAAGCGTTCTGGTGTAACTGGTACGATTTTGCTTCAATTGTTAGAATCTCGTTTAGATAATGTTGTATTCCGTATGGGCTTAGCTCCTACAAGAAGAGCTGCTCGTCAGTTGGTAGTACACCGTCATCTTCGTGTGAATGGAACTTTATGCAACATTCCTTCTGCGCGTGTTAAGCCTAATGATGTGATTTCTTTAAGAGAGCGTTCGAAAGATTTGGATGTTGTACTCGACTCTTTGAGCAAGAGAGGAAAGAAATTCCCTTGGGTAGACTTTAGCAGAGATACTATGTCTGGTGTGTTCTTGAACGTACCAGAAAGAGAGGAGATTCCTGAGAACATCAGAGAGCAACTCATCGTAGAGCTTTACTCTAAGTAAGATGGGAGAGGTGGATGCGGTATTCTGCATCTGTTGATCTGATTAATTAATGAAGAATAAAATCCAAAGATTTATATGGGGCTGTTAACATTCCAAAAACCAGACAAAATCATTCTTCAAAAAGCCACCGACTTTGATGGCTTATTTGAATTCAGACCGCTTGAGCCAGGATTTGGTGTAACGGTAGGAAATGCTTTGCGTAGAGTTTTACTATCTTCTTTAGAAGGTTATGCCATTTCATCTGTTAAGATTTCAGGAGTAGATCATGAATTCACTACTGTTCCAGGAGTGTTGGAAGATGTTACTGAAATCGTGTTGAACTTGAAGCAAGTACGTTTCAAGTCATCTACGGAAGAGGATGATGGTTCCCCTGAAAAGATTTTCATTAGCACAAGTAAGCAAAAAGCTTTGACTGCTGGTGATATCGAGAAATTCACAAGTCGTTTCACCATCACGAATCCAGACCTTATCATCTGCAACCTAGATGAAAGTATGGATATTGAAATGGAATTGACTGTTGTTAAAGGACGTGGTTATGTACCTGCTGAGGAAAATCTTGCAAAAGAGGCTCCAGTAGGAACTATTCCTGTTGATGCGATCTTCACACCGATTAAAAATGTGAAGTATAAAGTAGAGAATACACGTGTAGAGCAGAAGACAGATTACGAGAAGTTGATTTTTGAGATTTCTACCGATGGTACAATTCACCCGGAAGAAGCAATCAAAGAAGCAGCAAAAATCTTGATTCAGCACTTGATGTTGATCTCCGATGAGAATATTGCGTTCGATACCAATACAAGCAGCGAAGACGATATTGTTGATGAGCACATCTTGCATATGCGTAAATTGTTGAAGACAAACTTGGAAGACTTGGATCTTTCGGTACGTGCTTACAACTGCTTGAAAGCGGCAAAAATCAACAGCCTAGGTGAACTGGTGAAGTATGATACTTCTTCGCTAATCAAATTCAGAAACTTTGGTAAGAAGTCTTTGATGGAGATTGAGCAGTTGGTCATGGACAAAGGTTTGTCTTTCGGAATGGATTTGTCGAAGTATAAATTGGACGAAGAATAAAAAAGAAGAGTGGAAGAAATTCCGTTCGTAAAGAATAAAAGTCATGAGACACGGTAAGAAATTCAATCACCTCGGACGTAAATCAGCACACCGTAAAGCGATGTTGGCCAATATGGCTTGTTCACTGATTGAACACAAGAGAATCAAGACTACACTTGCAAAAGCGAAAGCTTTGCGACCGTATGTAGAACCGATGATCACACGTTCTAAGGTTAACACAACACATAACCGTCGTACAGTCTTTAGCTACTTGCAAAACAAGGAAGCAGTAAAGGAATTGTTCGATGAGATCGGAGGAAAAGTAGCTGCTCGTCCTGGAGGATATACTAGAATCCTTAGAACTGGATTTCGTTTAGGAGATGCCGCTGAGATGTGTATCATCGAGTTGGTAGATTACAACGAGACAATGGGAGCTAAGTCAACTGGTGCGAAGAAAAAACGTACTAGAAGAAGTAAAGCTAAAGCTGAAGATGCACCTGCAGCAGATGCTACGGAAACTGCAAGTGATGCTTCTACCGAAGCACCAGCTGAAGGAGGAGAGTCATAGGCTCATAATAAAAGAGAAATTAGTTATCCCTAGTCATTTTCAATGGCTAGGGATTTTTTCGTTGTGGAAGTTCATTGGTCTCGGGAGTACGAACTGTTTATTTTTTAAATTTGCTCAATTATTTATTACTAATAAAAAATTTCAATACGTAGGATTAATGAATGCACATCGTCACTTTGTTGTACACAAGCCCTACGGTTTCTTATCCCAATTTATTACCAAGCAAACCAAGCGTAGAAAGAACAAAAGATTACTAGGGGAGTTGTTTGATTTCCCTGAAGGGATAATGGCCATTGGAAGGCTAGATTTAAAATCAGAAGGTCTTTTGTTTCTTACGACCGACGGTAAGGTGAGTGAACAAGTGCGAGGGAATTCAGTGGAAAAAGAGTACTACGTACAGCTTGATGGACTGATTGATCAAAAAGCAATTGAGCATATACAAAAGGGTGTGACAATAGGAATCGATCGAGGGAAGTACCGAACCAAAGATTGTAAGGCAAAACTATTGGAGACAGCTCCGGATTTTCCCGAACGTATTAGGCGAATTCGAGGAGACGCTCATGGACCAACGAGCTGGTTGTCGATTACGATCAAAGAAGGAAAGTTTAGACAAGTTCGAAAAATGACAGCTGCTGTTGGCTTTCCTACTTTGCGCCTAGTACGTGTAAGAATTGGTGGCGAAAAATTAACTGATTGGACAGCTGGCTCTGTTAAGGAAGTTTGTTCCTTTAACCTAGCTTAGTTTTCTTCTTTATTGAATAGCGTAAGAGTAATTTGGTTGCCACAACTTTATTAATTTAGGCATAAAACCCTCCAGTAATTCATAGTCTTCAATCTAGTTAATTCTGCGCTGGATTGACATCGATTTCGTCCGCTAGAAAAATGAGAATTAGCCCTAATGGCACCTAGAATAATTGAAGTAAATCTTGCTTCAGATGCACTTGTGAAAAATATTCAAGATGGAAGCTAGTAAGGATTGTGGGTGGCCATTTGTTTTGTAGTTCTAATTTGGCGTCCCTTCTGAGTATTTGTTTGAATGGCGGTTCACAGATCTTGTGTATCTTCTTCATCTTGTAAATCGTGTTCAGCCTTAAAAGCGTGGCGATAAAAAAAGGGAGGCCTTTCGACCTCCCTTTCCATTCATTTAGACGTTGCCGCTTATTTCATAAAGCGTTCTGTAATGCGCTGATCTCCTAAATCAATCGTCATAAAGTAAAGTCCTTTCGGTAACTCATTTACATTGATTTTGATTGTTCCGTCAACTTGCTCCCATTTATCGGAGGAAATCAAACGACCACTCGGATCGTAAATTTCAATTGTAATTGCGCTTTCGATTACTTGATCTAGATCAATGTGTAACCAATCGTTCGTTGGAATTGGGAAAATGTTCACCTCAATTTCGCTAGACTTGCGATCAACCATAACTACATTCGAAGCAATCTCGATAGTTCCATCTTCTTTGCGCTCCATCAATCGATAGAAGGAAACCTTGCTGATGAAAGTCTGATCTAGGAATTCGTAGTTCTGAACAGCATTCGAGTGACCTTGACAAGCAATTTCATTTATTACTGTAAAGTCTTGACCATTTTCAGCTCTTTCAATAATGAAACTTGAACAAGCATCTTCAGAAGCTGTTGACCATTGTACAAGGTTTCCATCTCCTCTTTCAGCAGCTGTAAACTCAATCAATTGAATGTCCGTAGTGACACAATCAACGATGTCTATGCCAGTCTGAACTGCACAAGAAGGATTGTCATTCACAGAAATAGTATAAGAGAATCCAGCGCCTTGCTCGAATCCGCCAATAGCCACTGCTCCAGCTTGAGGAGAAGTAGCAGACTCACCAGATACATTGTTGGTCAAAGTGTAACCGCCTCCTGTGTCTCCACCGCCAGTGAAGCTGAATAGTACCACATACTCACTGCTAGAACCACCGATACAAACTACTTCAGCATTTACAATTAGGTCGCTACAAGCCGCACATTCTGATGAGTTATCGTCAATGCCAGGGCAAAGATCAAATGCATCACAAACACCATCAAGGTCTGCATCGTTGAATGTTCCAGCACAAGCGCAATTATCATCGTAAACATCATTGTTTGTACAGTCATCATTGTCGTTACAACTTGCTCCAGGAACCGCCGAACCATTAGCAACACCTGCACAGTCAACACAAGTAGTATTGTCGTTGCTAGGATCATCGTCGCAAACGCCACAGTCATCCATCATGCTAGTACCATTGACTACGCCAGCACAATCTGTGCAAGTAGCTCCATCATTCGATGTATCGTCGTCACATACTCCACATGCATCCATCATATTAGAACCATTCACAACGCCAGCACAATCAGTACAAGTAGCTCCATCATTCGATGAATCGTCATCACAAACGCCACAAGCATCTAGCGTATTCGGGCCATTAACAATTCCTGCACAATCTTCTTCGCCACAAGTTGTATTGTCATTGCTTGCGTCGTCATCGCAAACACCACAGTCATCTACAGTGCTGGAACCGTTCACAACACCTGCACAATCCGTACAAGTTTCATCGTCGTTACTTAGATCATCGTCACAAACACCACAAGCATCCAATGTATTTGGACCATCAATAACTCCAGCGCAATCTTGATTGCCACAAGTTTCATTGTCATTGCTTGGATCATCATCGCAAACGCCACAATCATCTTCAGCACTCGAACCGTTCACAACGCCAGCACAATCGGTACAAGATTCGTCGTCGTTGCTTGGATCATCATCGCAAACGCCACATGCATCCATCATGCTAGAACCATTAACGACGCCCGCGCAATCGGTACAGCTTGTATTGTCATTAGAAGCATCATCGTCACAAACACCACAATCATCTACAGTACTTGAACCTCCATCAACGCCTGCACAATCAGTTGTACAATCATTTGAAGGATCGTCGTCGCAAAC
>CALFBW010000410.1 GCA_937951415.1 uncultured Chitinophagales bacterium
CTTCTTTATTAAAAATAGAAGAATCTTGGACAAGTACACTGGTATGGTTCCGAAGCCAAACCTTGCCGAAATCTTGGAAACGCTGATTGAAATGGAAGTTGCTGCTCCCGAAGAAGAAACAGTTAAAGAAGTTACGGCCGAACAAAAAAATCAGGAAGTGAAGAGCGCCGAAAGCTCAAACAATCATGGATTCGAAAAGCCTCAGGGTGTTCAGTATCATTTTGTCCAAAATAAAGCTGAATCAAAAGACTAATTCTAGATCACTGCTCTTGAAAGAACATGAATGTTTGGCTTTCTTTCTCGCGCTACAATAGGTTTACCCATTACTAAAATTTGCCGTCTCTCTTGTGACTAGTGGGTGGATTTGATATTGTTGGGTTCTAGATAAACGGATTGGGTTTCTAGAAGGGAGGAACATATCGACGATGGATGCAAATTCATCCTTAGCATGAGGTTCTCCTAGCACCTCCAAGATTTTGCTTTTTTGATTTGGTAAAGGATAGAAATTTAACATTGCCCTTATTCACAGCACTTTCTTGATACTTTCAATCATGCTTTCAGCGCTTGCATATCCATTTGCGATTAAGTGAAGCTTCTCACCTTTCTTCAAGATAATTGTTGGGAAACCACGAACACCCATTTCAGCTGCTCTTGTGAAATCTTCTCTAGTGGCTCTTATAATAGCCTCTTCATTGAATTTTTCTTGAAACTCGTCGGTGTTCATCCCAAGTTCTTTAGCGATCTGCAAATACATCGACAAATCACCAGGATTTTGATTCTGCCAATAAAAGCGCTCTTGTATTTTTTTGAAGAAAGCTAAGGCCTTCGTTTTATCTATAGTCCTGGCTAAGACAACTGCTCTTGAGGCGGGTTCAGTATCGTACAGCCAATCCTTTTCCAAAACGTCATAGCTAAATGGCATACCTGAAGTGGCCGAGACTTGCTCCCAATGCCCTTTCAAGAATTCCTTGAGGTCAAACATTGTTTGTGTATTGTAGGGCCGCAATCCTCCCATAATCAACTCCACTTCTACTTGATCATCCAAAGCCTCCACGGTTTGTGAGAAGGCTCCCGAAATCCCATAGCACCAAGAACACATAGGATCACCTACATAAATCAGTTGCGCTTTCTCTTCTACCATTTCAGAACTATTTTGATTGGGAATCCAAAACACATTTATTAAAAAGAATAAAACCAAGAACTTCATTATCACAGTAGATTTACAACAAAATAGCTATTAGATTGCCGAACGAAGAAGCAAAGAGACTTTCTTTTGCTCTTTACCTCTCAAAATTGTAATTGACAGTTTTCTTCCACCGGGCGTCTCGTTTAAGAGACCATGTATTTGGGCCAGATTCATTGATTCATAATGATAACCAGACATTCCTATGATTATATCATTGACTTCTAGACCCGCTTGCTCCGCTGGCGAATCTTCATCGATAGATGCAATCACAAAGGTTTGCAAATTTGGCCCTCTAGCTTTCACAAGCATTCCAGATTTATTGTATTCGAAAGCTTGACGAAATCTTCGGTTCTTTTTTAAATACAAAAGCTTGTTTTGATAATCAAAAATCACACGAAACCGTCGCCAAATTTCCCCTCCGATCAAACCATGCTTATTTGATGCACTTTCTAATAAATGTGGAATCGATTTCCTATCGGGAAAGGCAGCTACAACTGAATGTAACTCGAACTTTTTTAACTGTAAATGTTCCACTCTTGCAATGTCTCCAAACAATTCTCCACTCAAACCTGTACCCAAGTAGACATTGGGTAAGTTGTGTTTGGGAACGCTTATTCTTTCGTCCGAAAACTGATCAATGGTCATTCCGATACTGGCCCCAGTATCGGCCAACAAGCGAAGTCGCAAGGTATCAGCATTTTCCATTACGCATTCCGTTTCAATCACTGGTTTTTCATTCACAATTTCAATCTCGAGTTTTTGATAAGGTCTTCCAGCTCTGAATTTTCCAGGAGGATGCAATTTTACATACTGTTGCACATAGTCAATCTCGACGGCAAACCGCTCGAACAATTCGAATCCGATTACTCCGTGGACAGGCATGCCTAAGTGTTCCGTAAGATTGAAACTATTTTCAGGCAGAATGATCATATTAATGTAATCTCCAGAACACTCCCCTACTTTTAAAGTTACATTGAAAACGAGTGTTGCATTTATGGGTTCATCTGGGCCCAATCCTTGCACTTGCACAGGGCGTTTCGTACTTTCTTCAAACAAAACAGCCAATTCATGATCGAATAAAATGCTAGTCTTTACACCTGAATCAAGGAGGAAATTCATTTTGATCCCATTGTTCAATTCAACGGGAATGATCACCAAATTGTTAACGACTTGAATGGGTATGCGTTTAGCTCGATAGTGCTTGGGGGTAACAAAGCCAATATGGGATTGCGCAGAAAGTTCGGCCCCTGCAAACAGGAGTGCAACAAGCCAGAAAGTCAAATATCGAGGCATAGATGCGAAGCGTTCCTACAATTTAGCCATAAACACAAAGAATGCGCTAGGAAAAGGGCAAAGTTTATCTGCATTTAAGTTCACGAAAGACTTCGCTATTTACAAGATATACCGTAATTTTGCGCCCGAAATACCCGCTACTTGTTCACATGAATCTGCGGGACTTTATTAACGTTAATCGTTTATTGATATGCCAGTTAAAATGAGACTGCAACGCCACGGTAAGAAGCGTAAACCATTTTACCACATTGTAATTGCCGATGGTCGTGCTCCTAGAGATGGGAAGTTCATCGAGAAATTAGGTACTTACAACCCAAACACTGTTCCTGCCGAAATCATCATTGACCGCGAGAGCGCTTTGTCTTGGTTGCACAAAGGTGCACAGCCTACACATACTGTACGTGCCATTTTGCGTTTCACAGGTGTTTTGTACAAGAAGCATTTGATGCGTGGAGTAGCGAAAGGTGCTATGACCGAAGAAAAAGCGGAGGAATTGTTCGACCAATGGTTGAAAGAAAAATTAGACAAATTAGCCGCCCGCAAAGAAGGTGCGGATGATTCTGTTGCGAAAGCAAGAGCTACACAAGAAGATGCCGAGCGTCAAATGCGTTTGGAACGTTCAGGCGCTGCCGCTGCTGAAGAAGCTGCGAAACTAGCAGAAGAAGAAGCTGCCAAAGCTGCTGAGGAAGCAGCTGCTGCTCCGGCTGTAGAAGAAGCTGCTCCAGTGGAGGAAGCTCCAGCACCTGTTGAAGAGACTCCAGCACCAGTTGCAGAAGAAGCACCAGCCGTTGTTGCTGAGGCTCCTGCGGAAGAAGCTGCTCCTGCAGTGGAAGAAACTCCAGTAACGCCGGATGATTTGAAGAAAATTGAAGGAATCGGACCAAAGATTGCTGAGGCATTGAATGCAGCTGGGGTTAATACTTTTGCTGACTTAGCAGGAAAAACTCCTGAAGAGCTTAAAGAAATCTTGAGCGCTGCTGGAGATAAATTCAATTCACACGATCCTGGCACTTGGCCAAAACAAGCACAAATGGCTGCTGATGGAAAATGGGATGAGTTGAAAGAATGGCAAGATATTTTGGACGGAGGAAAAGAGCCTACAGCCTAAAATGAGCCAGCAAGATTCCTATTTAGAAGTAGGAAAGATTGGAAAAACACATGGCCTCAAGGGAGAGATACGAGTCTCCTTTGAGGCTTTTTTCATGTCTTACCTAGGAGAAGTGAAAATGATTTTTTTAGAAATAAATGGATCTCGAGTACCTTTCTTCAGCGAATACGTTCAATACAATAATCCACGACATGTATTGATAAAACTAGAGGGCATAGACCATCGAGAGGCAGCGATGGATATTCACCAGAAAACCATCTATGTAAAACCAGCTGAGTACGATGGCTTAGTAGAAGAGTTGGATGCGGAACAAATTTTCAATCGAATTGTAGGCTATACTGCCACACTTGAAGATGGAACGGAAGTGGGGAAGATAGAAGAGATTTTCTACTTGCCCCATCAATCTTTGGCGCAGTGTTTCTATGAAGGAAATGAGGTTTTACTACCCTTGCACAATGATCTTTTGGGTGAGATTAATCAAGAAAAGGAAACCATTCAATTACTTTTGGATGCCGATTTTTTAGAGGTGTACATGACCGATGTGCCGAATGATGATGACCCAAAAGAAGATTAGGCCTTCGAAAGCCTCTCTTTTATTTAGAGCTGAAAAGCTATATTTTCGACAAACATGCGTATAGATATTATCACTGTTGTCCCAGAACTCTTGGAAAGTCCTTTTTCTCACAGCATCATGCAACGAGCGAAAGATAAGGGCTTGCTGGAAGTACATTTACACAACTTACGAGATTATGCTTTGAACCGTTATGGCCAAGTCGATGATTATCAGTTTGGTGGAGGTGCAGGAATGGTGATGATGATTGAACCCATTGATAATTGTGTCGCTGACCTAAAAAAGGAAAGGGATTACGATGAAGTCATTTACCTCAGTCCCGACGGTGATATTTATGATCAACCAATGGCCAATCAATTGTCTATGAAGGAGAATTTGATCTTACTTTGTGGCCATTACAAAGGGGTTGATGAAAGGGTAAGAGAGCACATTATTACCAAAGAAATTTCGGTTGGGAATTTTGTTCTGAGTGGTGGAGAATTACCAGCCGCCATAATTGTCGATAGTATTGGACGATTGTTACCTGGGGTTTTAGGAGACGAAACTTCTGCCCTCTTTGATTCCTTTCAAGATGGATTGGTCGCACCACCTGTTTACACTCGACCCTCCGAATACAAAGGTTGGAAAATACCAGAGGTCTTGTTATCTGGCCACTTCGCGAAGATCGAAGAATGGCGTTTAGAGCAGGCCGAAAAGCGAACCAAAGAACGGAGACCTGACTTGGATGAGAAATAGTATTTTCTCGCTTTCCTGTTCGAAAATAAAAATGGCCGATGAAAATAAATCATCGGCCATTTTTCGGTGTAGTCTTGAGTTTTTCTACTCAGCTACTTGCTCCAAAAAATCTTCTTCATCAATTTCTCTTGAAGAGAAAGACCATCCCGCAAATAGAGCAAAAGCATAGAATAACAAATCGATAGGATCGAAGGACATTTTCATAAATTCGATCGCCATCACAGGGTCAATACTAGTGAAAGTTTCAAAATATCCTAAGCCTTCCGCATCAGCAATAGAACCAATGATAATGAGATAATTCCCTAAAACGCAACCCAACTAAGCCAAAATAGCTCCAACGATCGCAAACTTGCTTGTTACGCCCTTTCCTGCAATACGAATCACAATTCCAACGAGCGCTCCAACTCCAATGGCAGCATAGCCCACCATATATCCTGTAGTCAATGTTAGGCCAGCCCATAAAATAGCAGCTACCACTGCGGCTACTACACCAGCAACAAGTCCTAATGGGAAATTTTGCTCTTCGTGCATACGAGCAAAGTAAGCTTCCATTTTTTGTTGATTAATCACTGGTCCCTGAACTTGCTCTTCTTGATGTTCTGTCCCATGTAAATGCTCTTGAGCATCATCCAATTTTTCTTCCATGATCTTTTGTTTTTAATAAATAAGAACTGCGGTTTTATACAGCTTTGGCGTTTATTTAAGGAGACATACTTTTCCACCCCTTCTCTTGTAAGATAGAAAAAAAATATAAAGTGCAAAAGGTGTGAAGTCAGGAATTTCACTGTATCAAGTATCTTAATTACATCAAAGAAA
>CALFBW010000411.1 GCA_937951415.1 uncultured Chitinophagales bacterium
CCTTGGGCAATCAAAAGAAAATGAATTACGCCCTTCGAGCTGATATGACCAAAGCAGAGTTCATTCAAGAAGTCACTAAAGATTTGTTACCTCCACCCGCCTATTTTCCACTCAATGTAAAGTTAAACAAGGAAGGGTACGAACACATCGACACTATCTTAAAGCGAGCTAAAAGAGCTTTCACGCCAGATGAATTTGAAAAGCTCGTTAAGGAGACCGATGTACTTATGCTCGATGTCCGAACGGCATTTGATTTTGCTACTGGACATATTCCCAATAGTATTTTCATTGGCTTAGATGGCAGTTTTGCCCCCTGGGTAGGAGAGCTAATTGTTGATGTACAACAAAAAATAGTTCTAATAGCTCCAGAAGGCCGTGAAGAGGAAGCAATAACACGTTTAGCTCGTGTGGGTTTTGATGCGGTATTAGGATATCTAAAAGGCAGTTTTAAGGCATGGGAGGACGCAGCTAAAGAAACTGATACGGTAATTTCTGTAAGCGCCACAACATTAGAAAAAAAATATCCCGACCCTATCAATAGTATTTTCGATGTCCGAAAAGAATCGGAATATGTTTCTGAACACATTAAGGAAGCCCACAATACGCCATTAAGTAAAATCAATAATCATTTAAGTAAATTCCCGAAGGAAGGTACCTTTTATTTACATTGTGCTGGAGGCTACCGCTCTATGATTGCTTCTTCTATCCTAAAGTCAAGAGGCTATCATAACTTGATTGATGTACAAGGCGGATTCAAAGCAATTTCTAAGACTAACATTCCCAAGACGGAATATGTATGTCCTTCAACTCTATAAATTAAATTAATATGCTAGAAATTTTAAGTCAAGCGTGGGCTTGGTACATTTCAGGTCCCCTAATTGCCTTGGTTATGTTTCTACTCTTGTGGGTAGGAGGAAGTTTTGGAGTAAGCTCTACATTGCGTAGCATTTGTGCCGCAAGTGGAGCAGGAAAGCATTGCGATTTTTTTGATTTCGATTGGAAAAGCCAAAGGTGGAATCTCGTTTTTGCAATAGGGGCAGCTATTGGTGGTTTTATTGCTTCAACGGTTTTACAAAATCCAGAGCCGTTGGCTTTAAATGGACAAACAATTAAAGACCTGTCTTTACTGGGCATTGAATTTAATGGAACAATCGCTCCCGAAGCGCTTTTTAGTTGGAAAAGCCTACTTAGCATAAAAGGCTTTTTGATTATGACAGTCGGTGGCTTTTTGGTGGGCTTTGGCGCACGCTGGGCAGGAGGCTGTACATCGGGTCACGCTATTAGTGGTTTATCCAATCTTCAATTACCTTCCTTAATCGCGGTTATTGGATTTTTCCTTGGAGGACTTATCATGACATTTTTAATTTTCCCAATAATATTTTAGTAGATGAAGTATATTAAATTCTTAACTATCGGTATCTTATTTGGCATCATCATGACCAAATCAGAAGCCATTTCTTGGTTTCGTATTCAAGAGATGTTTCGCTTTCAATCTTTTCATATGTATGGCATTATTGGTTCTGCATTAGCAGTTGGAGCAACACTTGTTCAAGTAATTAAACGAACCAGTTTGAAAACATATAAAGGGGAAAGCATTGTTTTTAATGATAAAAACTTCAGCATAGCTCGTTATCTTTTCGGAGGCACCCTATTTGGCTTAGGCTGGGCATTGAGTGGAGCTTGTCCTGGGCCAATGTACACTTTAGTGGGTAATGGATTTAGCGTTTTTATAGTGGTTATCCTTAGTGCCATTTTGGGAACATACACTTATGGTATTTTGCGAAAATACTTACCTCATTAATTTTACTTGCGGGCGGTTTGGCTAAGCCGCTTTTTAATACAATACAGATCTTCTTATGGTGTCACTTTTATTCTAATAATTGCTAAGTCATCCGTAACCAAATGATTCCACCTATCTTTTAGCTCACGAACTTTTCTATCGAGGAAATTATCAAATTCTGCTCCTTCATTATCCACTAATAAATACTGGACGATTTCACTTTCCGTCATTTGCTTGGATTTGTCGTGAAGATTCCTAAAAGTAAAAATTCCATCTGTACAAATTGACAAATCTTTGAAATCAGAAATAGTTAGCTTTTGTTCTAGGTTATCATACCAAAAATCAAAATCATCTACCAAGTGATATCCTAGATAGTCAGGTTTGTTGTCTTGTTCATATTCTATTAACTCTCCGTCTTTGCAAATTAAACCATCTCCAATCGCCAGAATTTCAGCCTTCGCTGTAGCTGTATCAACGATCCCAATTATCAAGGTTGATAGCAATTCATTTGTTTCAAGTCCTAGCTGATTTTTGATATTTTTCGCTTGGTCGACTAGTTCTTTAACGACAGCTTTTAATTTACTGCCCATTTCGATTGCTTCATTGGTGACAAATTCTTCGTAAAATTTTGTCTTGGCAATATGCCTTAAGATTTTTCCAAAAAGGATTGCAGCAAAAACAGATTCTGTGCCCATTGTACAACCGTCTAAAACCGCAACCAATTTTTCATTCGTTGCAATTTGCTCTTCTATTAAAAAGTCTTCACAATGATTCGTATGAAACTCCCCAATATTTAATGCTTTATATATTCTCATTAAGTTTTAATGCACCAGTAGAATAGAGACTAATTGCTCGACTGTACTTATTA
>CALFBW010000412.1 GCA_937951415.1 uncultured Chitinophagales bacterium
ATAGGGAGGCAAAATCGCTAATTGTGGAAATGTATATTCCAAATCATGGGCATGGTTTCCCATTTTTGAAAACCGCAAAAGCAGCTAAAGGCAAAAAATAGTGGCATTCGGTACTACAAACTTTCTTGGAAATTTTCAATCGCTAGGGAGTTCCCCATTGAAGATGTTGCAATATTTCGCGGTACTTCGCAGCTCTTCTTTCTGCCTTTTTTCGAGCAGCAATGCGAAAAGCAGAATCCCTTCCTCCTTTGTAATACCGTTGAAACCAAGGAAAGATGACGAGTAAAGATTCGTAAAAGGTATGATCTACAGCAGTCACATAAAATAGGTAATAGAGCGCTCCTGTGATTGCCAAAGAATTCAAGCCGTTACGCCAGTCACCAGCGTAAATCTGGCCGCTGCCGGGAAAAATCGCACTCATTATCTTGGCTGTCTGAGGATTGAAGCGACTTATCTTTTCGTTTTCATCGTACAAAGTGGCAAGTGCTGCAGTGTCTGTTCTACCATTTCCTTCTAGCCAATTTTGAAAATACTTTTCTGAATCCTCGAATTTTTCGCTTCCGAATGCTGCAATGCCTAAATAGAAATTTTTTCGGATTAAAAAGGCTTCAATGCCTTCTTCTGGTAAGTGATACAATTCTGCTAAGGCAGCCTTATGTTGTTTAGCCTGTAACAAACAAAATACCTTTTGAAGAATCATTTCATTTTGAAGACTATCACTAGAAGCTGTAAAATAAGCTTGATCATAAAATTTTGCAGCCAATGAATAGTTGCCATTTTTACGATGGCAATCAGCCACTTTTATCAGAGCTTCTGGATATTCATTGTCTTTATCGAACAACAAAACACGTTCAAAAGTTAAAGCCGCTAAATCGTATTGTTGGATTTCTAAAGCTACTAAACCAAACTCCCACGTTTCAGATAAGTCTTGTGCTGCAATTTGACTACCTACTAAAGTGATCCATAAAATGGCGATCCACTTCAGCTTGATAGACCTTAATGTACCTTTGATTGACATTTTTAGCCGCTTTTTGTGATCCGTAAATATTTCCTAAATAAAAACCTGTGGCGATCCCTCCGAAGATCCATCCCCGAACCGAAGAACTTCCATCGCTATCAAAAGATCGGTAGGAGAGCCAAGCAGTGCTAGATACGATCAGGAAAGAGAGCAAACCATCTTGCCACCGTCCTGAATATACCTTTCCTGAGCCGGGGACAATTGCAGATAAGGCCGCAGCTATAAATGGAGATTTGCGTGGGAGACTTTGTCCTTTTTCTAATAAACTTCTTTGCTTTATGCCCAAAGGAGCGTCTAATCGCTCCAAATCAGATATCGGCAACAAGGCCGAATCCCAATTTAATTGATGCAAGTATATACTAGAGGTGAGCATCGCTGTCGGTACTGCTTCCAGTTTTTTCATTTGAGGAATCTCCAGCAGTAGCAAGTCATATCGTTGCTTTCGATATTGACTTTTAATGTAAAACATGCTCATGCTCAGAGGAACTTCACTGAGCTGCTTATACCAGCTAGAAAGCCGACCTAAGGCCGCTTCACTTTCCCCTGCTAAATCCATTGCTTTCAAGAGCTTTAAGCGAGTGCGTTCGCTGTCGTCTCCTAAGAAAATGACGCGTTCGTATTCCGCTACAGATTCTGAAAATCTTTCTGTTTTAAAAAGGTAATCGGCAAAGCGCAAACTACTTTCTTTATCATACAAATCTTGACCAATAAGCGGAAAGCTACCCAAAGAGAGCAACACAAAAAGAAGAATACTTGCGAATTGTTTTAGCTTCATTTTGCTGGATCGATCAATAATCTACTCTCTGGATCCATCGTATACCACTCAGGGCTCATGCCGTGGCAACGTGTTAAGCGATCAAAACCCATTAACATCCCTTTGGCTGGACCATGCAGTCGAACCGCATCTAGGCCATAAGCCGAACAAGAAGGAGTGAAACTACAGCTCTGTCCGTCTTGTGAAGAAATAAATGCTTTATAGAAAAGAAATAAACCTGAAAACAAGTACTGAATTTCACTACTTGAATTTCCAGCAAAGGCAGTGTTGAAATTATGTTTGTGTTTTGGAGCGGTGTCCATATAAGTATAGGCAAGTTCCCACTCTTCTTGCGATTGTGCCGCCGCTTCCATCACTGGAAACAGATAAAGCAGCAGCAAGAAAACGACACTCTTAGCAGTGCAATTCAATGCGAGTTGACAAGCCCTAATTATTGATGGATAAATCATAGAATTCATTAGCGCCTTCTTCATTCACCACGATATTGCTAAACTCGGTGACTTTGTAGAATTCTTGTTCTTCTTTTGTAACGACTTGAATCATCTTGGACGGAAAGAGTAAATGCCCAATTTGTTGATAGTCTCTAAAAAATTGTTTTCCTTTTAATGTACCATCTGGATGAAAAAAGATCACTCCATTCAACCGTTTCTTTTTGTGGGAGATAACTACTTCACCCATAAACTTATCCAATAGTTTAGGAGGCTGATAGCTACTTATCACCAATTCATTCTCTTTCTCAACATCTGTTAAGGAGAAATTCATTGCTTTTAAACCAAAGTCTCCCAATTTTCCTTGAAGGCACATGGCAAAAATGCTAAATCGATTGTCTTGGTAGTTTACAGATTTCGTGCTTGTTCCATCTGCAGCAATGGAAGTAAGCACCGAGTCTTGAATAATCACTGTGCTTGCTTCTGGAAATTCAATTCGATAAATGAGCTTGTTAATCTCTTTATCATAAGAAACCACTCCCGTTGTCAGGCGCATTTCACCTGACGAGAGTGTTTCTTTTATTGTAAAGTCTGCTTTAATGCGGAAATGATTCTGAGCAGTAATAAAAGTACTCACAGAAACAAAAAAAATGAGATAGCTTAAGATTCTCAAAGTGATACTGATAATACACCACCTCCCGTAACGATAAATAACAAGACACCTATCCAATAAGATGCTTTATCGTCATTGGTAGATTCATCATTCAGCACTACCGTAAACATGCCAACTGGAAAACAACAAAATCCCCAAGCAAAAGCATCCCACTCAATGTCGTCAAAGTCAAAACCAGCAGCCATTGATCTTCCATTGAAGGATGAATTCAAGTTCGTAAACTCAGCTTTTAAAGCTGCGGCTGTCACTTCGGGAGTTTCCTTCAATCGAGCTTCTAAGGCATCTAAAGATACCAACTGATCATTCATCGCACTTTCGTCCAATTCGAACATGGACGCTTTGTCCGTGACCTCATTTGCCATCAAGCCTGTAGGTACAGAAAGGGCGATCATAATTGCAAAAGCAAATACTCGAAAAATCTTTTTAATATCCATACCGCAAGATGCTAAAGTGTGCTTGAACTAGCAAGATATTTAACAAAATTTTCAATCCTTTAGGGGAAATATTAAACAGGATCGATCTCCCTACAAGCCCTTGTGCCTGCTGGCTCATGTATAAAAAGCAAAAACCTTCGCTCTTGCGAGCGAAGGTTCTTCCAGAAATACTTTTACTAACCCTAAGATTTTAGTGACTAAAGCGTGTAGTGCCAGCTTTAATCATCTCAGGTCGATCTAAGCGAGGGTGTGCTATCTGCAACACCTTTATAGATATTAGTAAATTTGCAAACAGCATGCCAAGACTGACAAGCCGTCGGAATGATAAACATAATTACTTTTTTCCAATATTTAGAAAAAGTAATAGGTATCTTGGAGAAAGAGATAAAGTAAATGGGTTTAGCTTGATGATTTCCAGGCTCTAAGGCCTCAAAATTCATCACAAGGGAAGATTAAAAGTACTGTTGTGCTTTTTCTGATAAATATAAAGCTAGTGAAGAGCCTTTGGCAGTCGGTTTGCTAGCCACGAAGCCTTCGCTGGCAGCTCCCAATGGTTTTCTAGCTCGTACTTATTTCTAATCATATTATTGAAAACCAAGGTATTACCCTTGATCTTCCCAGCATCAATTTGCCCGTCCACTTCAGAGAAATGACAAGAACTCCAAACTGTTTCTTCCGCTTCCTTGAATAAAATAGTCATTCGATCAAAAAAGTCGACTTTTATTTTATCTCCCATTTCTTTGACAAAATGGACGCTGGAATCAATGGAACAACCTGAAACTTTTGGTTGATCTTCCGCCACAAGGATTAAAAATTGATCGTAAACAATTCTAAAAGAAGTAGTTAGAGGACTTCCATGCGATTGCCACTGTTCGCAAAACGCTTCACTAGCCTCCTCTATGAACTGTGTTTCTTTAGAAGATAAAGCTCGATTTGCTTGATAAACCCAAACTCGAGCCTCAGGTTTTAGGGAAGAATAGACTTGGAACATATGTGTAAGTTGACCTATATAATAGACAAATTGTCGACTATTTTACATGGATTCGTCGACTAACTCGGCAACATCCTTAACGATTATTGCCTCTTGCTTCTCCTCTCCTTTCACGCCATCCGTAAGCATTGTGTTACAGAAAGGGCAAGCCGCAGCAATAATTGATGCACCTGATTCAAGAACGTCTTTCGTCCGTTCTTGGTTCACTCGACTGGTGCCTTCTTCTTCTTCTTTGAACATTTGAGCACCTCCAGCTCCGCAGCAAAGCCCTTTGGTACGGCAACGCTTCATCTCCACCAATTCGGCATCCAGCGCTTTCAAAACCTCCCTAGGAGCTTCATAAATATCATTGGCTCTACCTAAGTAGCAAGAGTCGTGGTAGGAAATCTTCTTGCCTTTGAATACGCCACCACCTTTTAAGCTAATTCTCCCTTTATTGATCAAATCTTGCAAGAAAGTCGTGTGGTGCATCACTTCATAGTTACCACCCATTGCTGGGTACTCATTTTTTAAGGTATTGAAGCAATGCGGGCATGCAGTAACGATCTTTTTCACCTTGTACATGTTCAAAACCTCAATGTTTTGAATGGCCATCATTTGAAATAAAAATTCGTTTCCAGCTCTTCTGGCAGGATCGCCTGTGCAGGCTTCTTCAGAACCCAAAATACCGAAGGAGATTCCCACTTTATTGAGAATACGAACAAATGCCTTGGTGATTTTTTGCGCTCTCATGTCGAAGCTACCAGCGCAACCTACCCAAAACAAGACTTCCGGATCTACTCCCTGTGCCGCTAGTTCCGACATTAAGGGTGCTTTTATATTATCTGCCATTTGTTCTTATGATTCCTTTATCAATCCTTTATCAATCCATGAGTTCCGCACGCCACTTATCGCGTTCTGTTGGAGAGAACTGCCATACCGCTTGATTGTTCTCTGTATTGGTAAACATCAAATTCCACTCCTCCGATGGATCGGCCTCTTCCATAATTTTGTAGCGACGCAATTCCAAAATAATCGAAAGCGGGTTGATACTCACAGGACATTCTTGTACACAAGCATTGCAGGTCGTACAAGCATTTATTTCTTCTTTAGTAATGTAGTCAAAGAGCGATTTACCATCGTCATAATCCGCCCCATGCAGTTCCTCGTTCGCC
>CALFBW010000413.1 GCA_937951415.1 uncultured Chitinophagales bacterium
ATCATAATATGGTGGATGTAATAAAAGGATACGCAGGCATTAAGAAAACGAATTTGGAAAGAAAGACCTCTGCTTGTTCTTTAAGTTCGTAGTGTACTAGAATATTCTTTAAGCTGGTCAGTCAGCTAGGTCAGCCATAACGAGATCTGCCCTACAGTAGTAATTCTTCGGTTCGCAAGAATAAACGCAGACGCTTTCGCGCGTTTTTGTAAGGAGACGAACTATTCAGTTGTATCATTCGTCCTTTCGTATAATTCTTATACCACAGCGTTTCGTAGATATCTTCGGGAGAATTATTTATTAAGTCTTTGAGCGCAATAACTCGATCTTCGAACTGATCTAATAAATCTGGCCAACTATCCGTTCGATATTTATCATAAAAACAAATAGCCAATTCTCCTAATTCCGTCCATTTGAAGTTGGAGTGTGGAAAAATGGGCTTCTGCCCTTCTCTAAAACTCTTATCCCATACCAGTACCTGATCAGCCCAACCAATCAAGTAAGAAACCAAATCAGCACAAGACATTACTGTGTCTTTTTTATGCCCGTCTAATGACTTTTCGAAAACGATCTTTTCAGGTAACAACAAAAGATCTTTTTTTAATAATAAATAATCCTTCTCTATTGCCTTTAAAAGTTCATCCTTGTTTTTTGGAATGGGCAAGCCTACTTCTTTTTGATGTTTTTCTCATAAATATCAATCCAAGAATCAACTGTAAACTTCGACATCAATTCTGCGATTAATTCAAAAGGGATATCTTCGATCTTCTTGAAGCGCACACAAGATTTCCCCATGTCTAATTTGTACTTGCAGTGTTTAGGGTATTCTTCGACAAACCAATCATAAACAGATTGATCTGCATAAATACCACTGTGGTATAAAGCAATGAAGTTTTTTTGATTGGCTATGTTAATAAAAGGCAGCGGCAACTTCGGGTCACAATGATATCCATCTGCGTAAATTTTATGGGGAACTACAAAACCAATCATTCCATAACTAATGGTTTCTTTAAAACCCTTAGGAAGGTTCTTCTTAATGGTGCTTCTCAACTTTTTAAAAGCTGATTGACGCTCTTCTGGAACCGCTGCTATGCAATCCTTTACCGTTGTGTATTGAACCTTTGCCATTTATTTGACTTATTTATTATCGGGTTAAAATACCAATTCCTTGCCGAAAAATCTCCTAGGAGAAAATATGATCTTCAAATCGTGCATTACGGCAGTTTCGAATAAATCCTATCGTAAAATCGGGATATAAGGTAGTATTCTTACCATCCGCTCTTTGGTACCAACTCTTACAACCTCCAGATTGCCAAACTGTGCCTTTTAGTGCTTTTTGAATTTTTTCATTAAAAGCTTCCTCTGCTCCACGCCTAACTTCGATGCTGGTTTTTTCATTGGCCTTTTTGTGCTTTATCATGCGGATTACATAATCCAATTGTGCTTCAATCATGACTAAAGCAGAAGTGTGTCCAATCCCGGTATTGGGTCCAGAAATTAAGAACAGGTTTGGAAATCCAGGCACCATCGTTCCCCAAAAAGCATGTGCAGCACTCTTCCATTCTTCCTCAATACTACGACCTTCTTTTCCTATAATTGGATAGGGAATATTATTTTCTGCGGCATGAAACCCAGTAGCAAAGATTACTAAATCAAGTGGAATCTCTTGTCCGTTTTGTAGCGCAATTCCGTTTTCGTAAAAGCAAGCAATGGGCTGCGACTTATCTCGGAGCACCACCTTTGCCTCATTAAATACTTGATAATATTCATTGCTCATCAAAATTCGCTTGCAACCTGGGCGATATTCTGGAGTCATCAAGCCTTGCAGTTCTTTAGTATCTAATGATTTACGAATGTGTGCTTTTGCTTCCAAAGTAGGAACAATATCTAAGAACGCGGGAAAATATCTAAAGCCGAGAATTCGCCATTCCATAAATAAATACATGGCATTTCGCAAGAACGTGTTGATCCATTTTTTCTTCCTTAATTTTCGCTCCCAAGAACTAAATATCCGATCCGGCCGCTTTAATATCCAGTGTGGTGTGCGTTGGAAAACTTCTAGCTTTTTGACTTTTTCTACAATAGACGGAATAACTTGTACGGCACTTGCTCCCGTGCCAATAACTGCTACTCTTTTATTTTCATAATCAAATGAATGATCCCATTGGCTGGTATGCATGGTTTTTCCCCGAAAAGAATCAAGGCCTTCGAAAGCTGGAATTTTAGCTTGGCTTAAACCTCCAGAAGCATTAATTACATTTCTAGATTCGTAGCTTTGTCCATCACTCGTTTTAATGACCCAAGAGGCACTTGCATCTTGATAGTTCATAGAAACCACTTCAGCTTTCAATCGGGTTCGGGAACGGAGCTCGTATTTATCAATGACTTTATTCGTGTAATCTAATATCTCTTCCTGCAAGGCAAAAGCGCGGGTCCAATCATGAGGTTCGCCAGAAATAGAATACAAAATTGAAGGGACATCGACTGCTGCTCCAGGGTAAGAGTTTCGCCACCACGTTCCACCCATTTGCTCGTCTCTTTCTAAGAGTACAAAGTCATCAATCCCCGCTTTTAAGAGTCGAATGGCAGAAATTATCCCGCCAAACCCAGAACCTATGATTACAACTTCGAGCATTATTACTAGAACAGAACAAGTGGGTTAAAATGAATTGTAATTATCGTTTAAGCTCCTCCTATTTTTCCTCCAATATAGGCAGCAGGGAAATAAGCAAGAAGGAGATCCAAAGCGATGTACCAAACAGGCATCGCTCCCCAAAGCATTTGTGCCATAATAATGCCGCCAATCAAAAAGAATGCTCCTATGGCCAAAGCCAATTTCATCTTTTGACTGGCTGCGATTAAAGCAGCTAGAAATGCACCAACGAGTGTTCCCAAGGCATGAGCTAGAAACGGCATCAGATAATGCCCCCATTCAAACAAATGTGCATGGGCAGCAATGCTCTCCACGTCCATTGGGTCCATTCCCCCAGGCGGAGGAAAGATGGAACCACTCATGTTTATGATCAACATATTTACACTGCCTCCTACAAATGTTCCTACTACAACGGCTAAGACATTCCTGAGAATTGGTAGCATCTGTTTGATTTTACTTAAATGTCTAATTAAAAGTAACAAACAATCGAATAAGAATGATTTCCAACGCCCAAAAGTGGCTACGAGAAATACGGAAAAAGTGTCCTTGACGTTTTTTGGCTGTTCATTGGTCTGAATGTCAAAGAATGCGGCAAGCTAAGAACTAAGTATTAAGTGGCTTGTTTCTATCGTACAAGCAGCCAAGAGCATGTACTTTTGTCATTGAAAAACGGAATTATGGATACGCAAGTTGTTTCTCCCTTTTGGTATTGTCCTAATACAACAGCTTACGAGCGCCTAAAAACGCGAGAAGTAAAGATCGGGAATGTGCCAATGGGTGGCGATAATCCAATTCGCATTCAATCCATGACCACTACTGATACTATGGATACCATCGGTACGGTGGAGCAGAGCATTCGTATGTTCGAGGCTGGATCAGAGTATGTGCGCATTACGGCTCCTAGTAAAAAGGAGGCGGAGAACCTTGCGGAAATCAAGAAAGAACTACTGAAACGTGGTTACGATATTCCTCTAATTGCCGACATTCATTTCACGCCGAATGCGGCCGAGATTGCTGCGAGAATCGTGGAGAAAGTTCGAGTAAACCCGGGAAACTATGCTGACAAAAAGAAGTTTCAGTTTATTGAATACTCCGACGAAAGCTATGAAGCCGAGCTAGATCGAATTCGCCAGCGTTTCGAGCCTTTGGTGAAGATTTGCAAAGAAGAAGGAACAGCAATGCGGGTGGGCACTAATCACGGGTCTTTGTCCGATCGAATCATGAGTCGATACGGAGATACACCAATGGGCATGGTCGAATCTGCCCTAGAGTTTGTGCGTATGTGTGAGGCTTTAAGCTATCACAATCTAGTGCTTTCGATGAAGGCAAGTAACCCTCAAGTAATGGTACAGGCTTATCGATTACTTGTTAATCGCATGCAAGAAGAAGGCATGAGTTATCCCTTGCATTTGGGTGTTACCGAAGCTGGTGATGGTTTGGATGGTCGTATAAAATCAGCTGTGGGAATAGGCGCTTTATTGGAGGATGGGTTAGGCGATACCGTTCGGGTTTCCCTAACCGAGGCTCCAGAAGCAGAATGTCCAGTCGCGATCAAGCTAGTAGATCGTTACAAAGGTCGTGGAAGTCATGCGAAGATTCCTTCTAGTGAAAAACAGATCTTAGACCCATTCAAATATAACAAGCGCAAGAGTGCAACTTGCTTACGAGTTGGTGGGGATCAGGTTCCTGTTGTTGTTGCAGACTTAAGCAAAAACAAGATCGATGGCCCTGAAAGCTTACAAGCCATTGGATACGATTATGATGTTACCTTGGACAAATGGCACATCCACGAACAGGCAGCCGATTTCTTATTTTTAGAGGATCAAGTCTTAGATTTCGAAATACCTGGTACGCTTCAAATCGTACGTCCTTCCGAAAAGTGCTCCCACCATAATTCGGACTTACCGTTTTACAGTTTAGAAGCCTTTTTATCGGCGGAGATAAGACATCCTAAGCTCAATTTCGTTTCCAGCTCTTTGGAGCAAATAGATGCTATGAAGGCCGTTTCCACTGATGAAACTGTGGTTTTCGTTCTTGAAACGCAGAACGCTCATGCCATGCCAAGCCTAAGACGATTGTTCTCGTATTTAATTGAAGAACAAATACATAGACCTTGTATTATAAAGCGCTGCTTTAAGCATGTTTCGAAAGAAGAGTTCGTCCTATTTTCCTCTACAGATGCTGGTGCTTTGTTCCTAGACGGATTAGGTGATGGCATCTGGCTTCAGGCTGAAGAAGCTCCTGCTTTAATAAATGAAACTGCTTTCGGAATCTTACAAGCTACGCGTACACGAATTAGCAAAACCGAATACATCAGCTGCCCATCTTGTGGTCGAACCCTCTTTGATTTGGAAGAAACTACAGCGATGATTCGCAGTAGAACCAACCATTTAAAGGGAGTGAAAATTGGTATTATGGGCTGTATTGTAAACGGTCCTGGAGAAATGGCGGATGCTGATTATGGTTATGTTGGAAGCGGTGTAGGAAAAATCACCTTGTACAGAGGCCAAGAGGTCGTTAAACGAAATATAGCATCAGAAAACGCGGTGGACGAACTTATTGAGATCATTCGAGAAGACGGAAACTGGATCGCGCTTTCCTAAATTAGTGAAGGAACTGGGCGAGCCTGACTTTCCTGTTCTATCTTGAAAGACTTGCTTAGATTTCCGTGGATTTTCAGGACCGCCTAATAAGGCGCGATAATTCTTCCCGTAGTATTGCACTAACAAGGACTCCATTAGGGCTAAGGGTAAATCTGAGTACACACCATAATCACAGAGATACTCCATAAATGCAGAACCATCTGCGCGATGTTGCTGAAACAGGCTGTCTTCTTCGCCATCAAAGTCCAAAGCTGACACCTGATATTTAGCACACAAGCTTTTATTAAATGCTGGTGTACATTTTACCCATTTATTCTCCAAAAAGAGGTCTACATAACCATGTGGAACTAAGACACTGGTTCCCAAACGCTTTTCAATTGCCTCTGTTGCAATGTGATTTTGCACTTTCGCCAAACCAATACGCGAAGGAATACCAATATGTCGCAAACAAGCGATCAAAACAACTGCTTTGTCAATGCAGTTTCCTTTTTTCAACTCTAGCACTTCGGATGCTCTCAGTGCTTCAGTGCCAATACTTCCAGTAGATGGGCTGTAGAAAATACTGTCGCGAACGGCATAATATAGAGCGATGGCCTTTTCTTTATTACCCTCAAACCCATTTATTACCGTTTCAACAAAAGCCCCAATAGCAGATGAATGATGATCAAAATGTAAGGAAGCTTCTATGTGCTTTTCCAAGTTCACTTTTTATTAACGGGGATAATACCCAATTCTACACTTTCATTTTGCAAATGACCAATAAAATCGATCAAGTCACGAAAGTAGTTTTCATACTCTGGTGCTGTTATGACTGCCTGATCAATCGATAAGGTACTTTCTATTTGCAAAGTTTTTTCATCGACTAAGTAAGAATCAAACTGGTAAGACCAATTGGTTCCCGCTGTTACAAATGTAGGAAATTTGAGCAGCTCACAAGATTCAGGTAAGTAGATTCGATATGTGATTCTATCTGTTTGGCGAAAGTCTGGGTAATAGGGTAAGTCGCGAAACGAGTCAGACTCCTGTTCCACAACGTGCGGAAACATATCTTTCAAAAAAATCGTCCAGCTGGAATCCGTACGACTTACTTGTCCATCTTTAGCGTAACTAGTTATCACCTCGTAGGTATAAGGCGATTCATCTTTCACCAATCTACCGTCATAATCCATCAATTCCAGTAGGTCCTTTTCACCAAAAATACTTTGATGGTACAGAGGATTGATAGTCGGATCGAGGAACAAATCCCCTTCGTAAAAAGGTCGACTCATGGTCGAAAACTGTCCCGATAGGTCTATAACTGTTTGACAAACTAACTTATTAGTAGCGCTATCGATCAAAGCTTCTACATTGATATTTCGTGCATTTTGCTCGGCGGAATTCATGGGAGTTTGCAAGAATAAAATATTATCTCCTTGAAAACGATCAATTGCCGTTTGCTTTACTGCCCAAGCTGTTGTCCCGGAGAGATAAAAAGGTAATTCCCCATCCAGCAAGCCAGTATTGTTATTCTTAGGAAAAATAAAATAGTACTTGTTGTCAATTCTAGTGGTATACCATCGGTAATCTGCAAGCACTGGCTTCCAATTATTGATATCTATTAAACCTATCCTTTTGTCTATAATAAAAGTGTGATAATAATCTATTCCCAGCCGATTCATCAGACCATCATAAATGTCATGACGACTAATTTCTCTAAAAAGTCCTTTTCGCAAATGCCCTTTCATTCGCTCTAGTCGATTGTCTACGCCCATGTACCAAAAGGCATCATCCTGATAAGCTAGTTCATTGTTTATGTACTTATGAAAAGCCTCTAATTTACTTAGGGTATCAGTGAGACCAATGGTCAATCGGTCGAACATGCGAGATATTCCTTTCTGTTTAGCTGAGATTCCTCCGAACATTCTTGCGTGATCTGAACGAAACCGCAATTTATCTCTCGATTGCATTGCCCAAGAGTAGGGGCGATATTCTAGTAAATCAAAATCGCTCCAAAGTCCGAATGTTCGATTATGTCTGTAAAAATGAATAAAAGGCAAATCTAAATGGGGTCGAATACCGGTTTCTGTCATACATCCAGGCAAGCTGTCAAAATTCCAAGCATATCTATTCCTCTTGGGTTTTTCTAGTTCATAGTAATCACTTGCCGATACTCCATTTTCTTCATAAATAATATAGTGCTCGTTTGCCGGAAAAGTAAGATAAAAAGTACTGGCTTGTTTAGGATATTGTCCATGAAAAAAGACCCGGTAGTTTTTAAACAAACCTTCTTCTTCGTAATAATCTGTATCGAGGGTAAAATTGCTTTCGTTACTTCTATCAACCAAGTAAGGAAAGAAAAACTCATACTCAATCTGAATGAGATCACCGACCCTCAAGTCCTCCAATTGCAAATGAAAAGAAAAGTGCTTTTCTGTAATGCCATTATTGGTGCGCACATTTATTCCTATCGAATCTGTCCAGCTAATCTCCTCCCAGAGTTTTTCATCAAAAATTCTACGTACACCAAAATCTAGTAGCTCTCCTGATAGTTGAGGTATTTTTTGATACCGGACTTGGCGATTAATATCTGAGTCATAGGATTCCCAAGTAGGATCTAAGGAAGGAGGCAGCTTATAATTTTGAATTTGCTGTAAGCCCTTTTCCGTTAAAATTTTCAAACACTGGCTACGTCTCAGAACAACATTTAAATCGTATTCAATTACCTCTAATTCCGTAGTCTCATCAAGTATGACAATATCTTCGTTTTCGAATTCAGCTTGAACTTCAGATTCAAAAGTTGGTACTTCCGACCATTCATGGGGCCAGCGTTCATAATCCCATTTGCGTTTCTGTGCCTGTAGATTTTGCATCAACAAACACAAAAGAAACACAAGGATTATTCGGAGCATTTAGAGAAGCTTATATTGGGACTACTTCGGCTTTGTTACCCCGCGCTTTTAAAAAGAAAAACATAAATATTCCCAGGAGCATCAAGCCCATCGCTATCCATTGCGCTTGTGTTAAATTCATGGCGTACTTATCAGTCACTCGGTAGAATTCGATAAAGAAACGCTCTAGTCCATTGAAAAACAAATAAACACCAAACAGCATTCCGGGCACTTTCAACTTCCCCTTTAATGACATCAAGAGCATGCAAATTGCAGCCGCCATAAAAAACTCATACACAGAAGTTGGATAAACGGCTTCTGGTAAAACACGACAATAGTCACCCACGCAATCAGGAATTCGAATGCCTGCATTGGCAACATTATGCGGATAATCATATGCCCAAAGCCAGTCCGGCAAGAAGGAAAAAGGTTTCTCTGCTAAATTGACAATCCCCCAATCTCCATCGCCCGAAAAGTGACAACCCAATCTTCCAATTCCGTAAGACAATATCAATGCGGGTGCAGCACAATCCATTAGGTGGATCAATGGAATCTTTTTCGATCGCGCGTAAATAAAAACAGCAAGTGCGCCTCCAATTAATCCACCATACCAAGTTAATC
>CALFBW010000414.1 GCA_937951415.1 uncultured Chitinophagales bacterium
CGCAGTCAATCTCGATGGCACCTGTAGGGACTGTACCTCCTGCTGTTACGGATACTACTTTCCCTTCCTTGATGACTAAAGTGGCATTTTCCATACTTGTTTGCCCGTCCTTATGTACGGTTGCACCGGTAAAAGCATAATGACCGCTTCGCGAATCTTTCACCCCATTGGTAGGGAAAGTGTCTTGCGCCTGTAGCCATCCTATAGCAAACAGGAACAAGAAGATGTAGCATAGCTTTTTCATCTCGTTTCTTCTGATTTTATGTCCCCAAAATACACATTTTCAAGCTGGAGAATTGCATGCTTTGGGCCAAGGAAGCATGTTTGCGCCAAGGGAAAAGCTGGGAGACCGCTAGGGAAGGAGGATGGCGGACTTGACCTCTTTTATTAGTAAGCTTGGATTTATTTCTGATGACTGTTTAAGCAGGTTTCAAGCAGCGCGTCATTTCTCTTTTTCCAGGAGGCCCCGGGATGCCTTCTACAATAAAGCCAGCTGCTTTCATGGCGCGTTTTACAATTCCTTTGGCGCAATAGGTGGTCAAAATTCCTCCTGGTTTTAAACACCGGAACAATTTTGCAAAAACGGCTTCTGTCCAAAGTTCTGGTTGAGCTGCTGGAGCAAAAGCATCAAAATAAATGAGATCAAAATGTGTGCTAGGAAGTTCGATTTCATTCAAATCGCCTTCTTGTAATTCAAGATGAAAATGCGAGTGGATATTTTTGTTTATTCCCTCTTGGTTTTTGTGATGCTCTAAGTAAAATGTTTGAGAAATGTCAAGCAGTTCAAAATAATTTAGTGATGCTATTTTCTCTTCTGAAAGCGGGAATTTTTCGATTGCTTGATAATTAACTTTTATTTTATTTTCGCGGGCATAAATAGATGTGAGAACTCCATTGAGTCCAGTTCCATAGCCCATCTCGAAAATGTTTATTTCGCTTTTATTTTTATTAATAAAAGATAAACCACTCTCAATAAATACGTGATTGGATTCTTGAATTGCTCCGTGTCGACTGTGATAAGGTTCACCAAATTTTTCGGCATAAACGCTGTGAGAGCCGTCGCCTGTGGTAAAAAGTTCTCCTGGAATTTCTTCTCCCATTTTTTATTGAGGCTTAAATTGAGTGATGTCAATGATGGACTTGACCAATCCTTGATATTCTTCTTTTTGGTTAGAAGCAATAAATACGGTTCTGTTTTTTGAGTATTTCTGCAAGAGATCTTGATACCATTGGAAGCTCTTTTCATCGAGGTTGCTTCCCGGCTCGTCCAGGAATAACAAAGGTGTGTCACTGAGAATCGCCAAGCCCAGCTTCGCTCTTTGCTTCATTCCAGAGGAATAATGCTTGAGGTATTTATTTTTATCTTTTTCTAATAATAAAATTTCGGGAATAGCTTCCTTGGAAACTCCTTGTTGCAAGGACTTGAAGGCAAAATGGAAATCTAGCATTTCTTTGAGACTGAACTCTTCAATGAGTTCTAGGTAAGGAGTGCAAATACTTACTTCGCGAAATATTTTGTAGTCAGGCGTTATTTGATGGTCGGACTGGTATTCTATGGTCCCTCGAGAGGGTAAAACATTTCCAGCAAGAACCTGTAAAAGCGTAGATTTTCCTGAACCATTGGGTCCAGTAATAGCGTAATAATTTCCCGATTGAAATTCGAAGTCAAATCCTTTAAAAATCCAACTCAGTCCGTAGCGCTTTCCCAGCTCTTTACAAATCAAGTCCATTAACGCCGCGCATTATGCCTTTGTTCGAAGTGCGAATAAAATTGATGATTTGCGCTCGATATTTTGAGTCGGTAATTTCTTCCTCAATAATTCCAAGTGCATTGGTGGTGTTGTAGCCTTTTACGAATAAATAGCGGTAAATATCTTCAATATGATTAGCCGTGTCTTTGTCAAATCCTCGACGCTTTAGTCCAATGTGGTTAACTCCTAAATACGACAAAGGTTCTCGTCCTGCTTTTACGTAAGGAGGAATATTTTTCCGTACCAAGGAGCCGCCGGTAACAAATGCATGGGCACCAATATGAACAAATTGCTGAACAGCCACTAAGCCTTCCAATGTGCAATAATCTTCAATGATCACATGACCAGCTAGTGTAACACAGTTGGCCATAATGCAGTGATTGCCTACCACACAGTCATGCGCTACGTGACAGTATGCCATGATCAAGCAATTAGAACCGACGATGGTTTTATTGCTAAACTTCGTTCCGCGATTAATGGTTACAAACTCTCGGATGGAAGTGTGATCTCCAATTTCTACTACAGTATCTTCTCCCTGAAACTTTAAATCTTGCGGAATGGCTGAGATTACTGCTCCTGGGAAAATTTTGCAGCCTTTGCCAATGCGCGCACCAGATAAAATGGTGGCATTGGGGCCAATTTCACAATCATCGCCAATTACGACGTTCTCGTCGATATAAGTAAAAGGGCGAATCGTAACGTTTTTGCCAATTTTGGCATCCGGGTGAATGTGAGAGATATTTGGTCGGTCTAAGATCATATGCCCATTTACTTTCAATTTTAAACGGTGAGCCTTTTAGAATATTGGCTATCTGCTTGATTTGTACGTACTTGTTGTGTTGGTAAAAACCTAAGATTCAGGTTTTCGAACTACTTGTGCAGTCAATTCTGCTTCTGCAGCAATCTTATTTCCTACATAAGCTACTCCGCGCATTTCGCAAATCCCTCTGCGAACAGGACTAGTGATCTTCAGGTGAAAAACCAGTGCGTCGCCCGGTCGTACAACATTTCGGAATTTTGCCTTGTCAATTTTCAGGAAGTAAGTAACATAGTTTTCGGGATCGGGAACAGTGCTGAGCACCAGTAAACCACCTGTCTGTGCCATTGCTTCTAATTGTAAGACGCCAGGCATGACTGGATTTTGTGGGAAATGCCCTTGGAAAAATGGCTCGTTATAGGTCACCATCTTCAAACCAAAAATCTCATTCTCTTCAATGCGCAGTATTTTGTCGACCAGCAAGAAAGGATAACGATGTGGCAGGGTTCGTTCAATCTCGCGGATGTCCATAACAGACTCCGCTTGAATGTCGATTTGCGGCATGTTTAGCAGATGTTTCTGCTTTTTGATGTGATCCCGCATCAGTTTCGCAAATCTGAAATTAGTGCTGTGTCCTGGCCGCGTAGCAAAGAATTTCGCTCGAACTTTCATTCCAATCAAGGTGAGATCACCCACAACATCCAATAGTTTGTGGCGTGCCGGCTCATTAGAATAGCGCAATTCTACATTGTTGAGAATGCCCTTTTCTACCTCAATGTCCACTTCAGAAGTAAAAATGCTCGAAAGCTTTTTCTTTTCTTCTTCCAAGAGCGGTCGGTCTGAAAACACAATGGCATTATCTAAACTCCCTCCTTTTATCAAATTATTATCGACCAATGCTTGTACTTCATGCAAAAAGCAAAAAGTCCTTGCTGGAGCGAATTCTTTCTCAAACTCCGAAATGTGATGCATGTCTGCATGCTGTGTTCCCAGAATAGCGGAATCGAAATCAATGGCAGTTGATACTTGAAAACAATCGGAAGGAATGGCAACGAGTTCGGCTTGCTTTTCTTCATCATAGAGACGAATCACCTCGTTGAGTGGAAAGTACATACGTTCTTCCTTCTGCACCGCAATGCCTACTTTGTTAATGGCTTCTACAAAAGCCATTGCGCTTCCATCCATAATAGGAACTTCCTGATTGTCCAGGGAAATAAGCACATTGTCTAAGTCGCAACCTGTGATGGCTGCTAAAACATGCTCTACGGTATGAACTACTACCTCTTTGTATTGTAAGCTTGTTCCTCGATCAGTGGAAACTACATATCCCACATCGGCCTTCATTTCGTTGGGCGCCTCTAAATCTCGTCGTTTGAAACGGATTCCGAAATTGGCTGGAGCGGGTTCCAAAATCATTTTGACTTGTACACCGGTATGTAATCCGACCCCGTCTAATTCAATAGGACCCTGGAGGGTTTTCTGGTATTCTATCATATAAAGAGTCTGCCCTTACTCTTCAGGGACAGCATTCAAAGGTAAGGAATTAGTGCTAAAAGGAGTCCGGTCAGAAGCTGTGCTTACCGACTTTCCGTCATTTATTAGTGCCAGAATGAAAGAGTCCGACCTAGTATTGGCAGTTCCCTTCAGGCAAAACACTTTTCACTGTTTATCAGTACAGTACAGAATAGACGCGACTTTGCGCTAGATAGGCGAACTTTAGTGGATATTAGCTATGATAAGTTTTGAATAAGAAGAAAATAATAAATGACCCAGTCCATGGGTTTATACACATTCCTTGTGAGATCATTTTTGATTTAATTGAACATCCCTTCTTTCAACGATTGCGAAGAATTGCTCAGCTTGGTTTGAGTTCTTATGTTTATCCAGGGGCAATGCATTCGCGTTTTCATCACGCCATAGGTGCCATGCATTTAATGACCTTGGCCATCGATGTGTTGCGTTCTAAGGAAATTGAAATCACCGATGAGGAGCGGGAAGCTGTTTTGATCGCGATTTTATTGCATGATGTGGGACATGCGCCTTTTTCTCATGCCCTAGAATATTCCTTGCTTGATGAAGTAAATCATGAGACCGTCTCGATCTTGTTTATGAAGCAACTGAATGAAGAGTTTAATGGTAAATTGACGTTGGCCATTGAGATTTTTGAAAATAAATACCGCAAGAAGTTTTTGCATCAGTTGGTGTCCTCGCAGCTTGACATGGATCGATTGGATTACCTCACCAGAGATAGCTTTTTCACTGGTGTGCATGAAGGAGTGATAGGCAGCGCCCGGATCATTGCCATGTTGAATGTCCATAAAGATCACTTGGCAGTAGAAGAAAAAGGCATTTATTCTGTTGAAAAGTTCATTATCTCTCGACGCTTGATGTATTGGCAAGTTTATCTGCATAAGGCGGTGATTTCGGCGGAGCAAATGTTGGTGCGGATACTGAAGAGAGCCAGGTATTTAGCAGACAATGGAGTGGATTTGTTTGCTACGAGTAGCTTAAAGCGCTTTTTGTACTTTCGATACAATGAACAAGATTTTCGCACAAAACCAGCAGTTATTCAGGCTTACGCGGATTTAGATGACAACGATATTTGGGCGGCCATGAAGGAGTGGCAACGTTCAGACGATACGGTGCTGTCGACTTTAAGTGCAGCAATACTGAACAGGAGACTGCTTCGGGTAGAAATTCAAGAAGAAGCTTTTGCCGAAGAAAAGATTCAAATGATCAAAGAAGCGGTTCAAGAGCAATTTCATGTGAATTCGCAGGAAGCCGACTATTTTGTCTTTACGGATCGTACAAGTAATAGTGCTTACTCTTTAATTCAAGATAAAATCAATATTTTGTACAAGAATGGGGAACTAAGAGACATTGCCTCGGCGAGCGATCAGCTTAACATCAGAAGCTTATCTTCTCCCGTCGTAAAACATTATCTTTGTTATCCTAAGAATCTTAATGATTTCAGGAAAAAATCGGAGGGTGCAACCAACGCTCCCGACAATGCTTCTCGTTAAAGAGTAAAGCAGCGTTGAAGGTAATGAGAAGAATATGGAATTTTCAGTAGGGGAAATAGCCCAACTTGTAGGAGGACTTGTAGAAGGAGACGCATCGGTCAAAGTCAGCACAGTCGCTAAAATTCAGGAGGGATCTCCTGGTAAACTTTGTTTCGTTGGCAACCCCAAGTACGAAAAATTTCTATACAGTACAGAAGCCTCTGCGGTTATTGTACGGAGAGATTTAGATCTTAAAGAGCCCATCACAGCTACTTTGATTCGAGTAGACGATCCCTATCAAAGTATTTCGGTACTCCTAGAACAATACGAAAAAATGGTACGGAATCGAGTAGGTATACACCCTAGCGCGATAGTACCTGAGTCATGTGAAATAGGAGAAAATGTATACCTAGGTCCCTACGTGGTCTTAGGAGAAAATGTCAAAATCGGAAAAGGCTGCCAAATACATGCGCATGTAGTTATTGAAGATAAATCGAATATTGGTGCGCATGCATTGATCTACAGCGGCGTACAAATTCAGCGCGACACACAAATGGGAGAGTGCTGCATTATCCATTCGGGTGTAGTCATCGGAAGCGATGGATTCGGTTTCGCTCCTTCTGAAGACGGAGGACCTTTTACCAAAGTTCCACATGTAGGAAATGTTGTCATAGGCAATTGGGTAGAAGTAGGAGCCAATAGTACCATTGATCGAGCTACCATGGGATCTACCGTCGTAGAAGACGGGGTAAAAATCGATAACTTGGTGCAAGTCGGACACAATGTGGTTATTGGAAAAAATACTGTGATCGCTGCCCTTACTGGCGTTTCTGGAAGTACCAAGTTGGGCAAGAACTGCATGGTAGGTGGACAAGTTGGATTTGTAGGCCACATAGAAGTTGCCGATGGCAGTAAGTTCAACGCGAGAACCGGAGTAATCAAATCAATCAAAGAACCTGGACAAGCATGGAATGGTGTTCCAGCTGTGAATTTCCGAGATTCTTATCGAATCATGGCATTGATCCGCCAGTTACCAGAAATGGAAAAACGCCTAAGAGACTTAGAAGACTAAGCCGCTTAAGGTGAACCTTGTTGGGGTGGACCTGCGTGTCCACCCGCCATATAAAATAGGCCTACCTGCCCACCCGCCCTAGAAATAGGCCTAGCCTGTCCACTAGCCCTAGAAATAGACCTAAGCAGCTAATATCCCTT
>CALFBW010000415.1 GCA_937951415.1 uncultured Chitinophagales bacterium
TATTTTTCATTAGACAAATAGCCTTAGCATCTTGTAGCGCTCCTTTTGCTCCAGGTCGTGTATAAACCTTCACGCCATCTTTATCAATTTTCAAATTCCAAACTTCCTGCTCAGCAATCGAAAAGCCAAACTGCAGAGAGGAAAGCAATAAAACTAGTGAAAGAAGAAGAGGCTTGAATTGTTTACTCATTGAACCCTTATTGATATGATTTTCCGCTATTAAAACGATAAGGCAAATAAAAAATTACGCTTGCTATTCGGCAATCACACATCTTTATTCTTGCTTGAATTGCTTGACTCATCGTTCGGCATTGGCATTGTGTAGATAACACGCTGCGGGAAAGGGATTTCGATGTTTTTGTTTCGAAACTGCTTTTCGATAATAAAACGAACATCGCTCTTTATCTGCTCGCTTCCTAGGAAGTTCTCTGTACAAAAGTGCAGCCGAAACTGTAAGCAAGAATCTGCAAACTCGGTCAATTGAACCGTTGGTTTAGGGTTTTTCAAAACCTCGTGATGCGTGGCAGCGGCTTCTAGTAGACATTGTTTCACTATGGAAAGATCACTTCCATAGGCAACTCCAACATTTACATTAAAACGTGCAATGCGGTTATCGTGGCTCCAATTCACCACATTTTCCGAAATGAATTTTGAGTTGGGAATCAAGACCTTTACCTTATCGAGTGTTTCCACCTCTGAGGTCCGCAGACCAATATTTTTAACGGTTCCTATCATGTGATCGGCGTTGACCACATCTCCTACTTGAACAGACCCTCCAAACAACAATATGAAGCCGCTGACAATGTCATTGAACAAATGTTGTAAACCCAATCCAAGTCCTAGCAATAGAGCAGAAGATCCCACCAAGAGTAGCGACAAATCAATACCCACAAATCGCAGACAAATCAAGAAAGCAATCAGGTAAAAGAAATATTTTACTATCTGGAGCACCGCAAACTGACGACCGACATCCACTTTATTGGTCTCAAGAATTCCGGCAATGATCTTTTTTATACCTCCTTGATAAACGCCCACCGCCAAGGTAGCCACCAAAAAGGCCATTATGAGATCAGCAACATCGATCGTTTGTCCGCCGAGGTTATAAAGCTCAGTATACAGAAATTCCGTGAAGGAGTTGGACTCCCTTTCTGGCACTGGCTGGTTGATCTGCTGCGGTAACATTCGACAAATATAATTGGGAATTACACAAATAATTCTGGCCTGCAAAATAAAATGGGAAGTCAGCTCTCAGCGACTTACAAAAGTCGTTAAAAACACTGGAGTAAGATTCGAAATTGAAAACAACTGGAGCTCCCATTCACTGACGACTTAAGACCTCAAAGTATAAAATTGCGCTAGTCTTATCTGAACTGCCTGCACATGCCTTATATCTCACTAGCAATCTGCGCCATAGCAACCGTAAGAACGTTTTCCAGGTGAAGCTTAATGTTTATTTCTTTCGATTTAACATCGTCGGTAACAGATATAATATGAGGCTTTAAAAAAAGTGGAATAATTGAATCGGTACCGATATCTGTTCTATTGTCCTTGTACTCTAAAAAAGCTCCAATTGCAATAGTTGAATCATCATAACCGTAATGATGAATCGATATACCTAGTTCATACTTGCGATTACTCATGAAATCTATTCCAAAAATAAGATACGATTTTGGTAGCAGACGATTAAAGTAATAATTGTGTTGAGAAGCATAAGCTACGATTTGTTGATGATAATAATGCTGGCTTGTTTGGTCATCCGGTCTTCCACTGCCAATGTAAAACTGCATAGAATCATCGAACCCTTCTTCCAAAATCCCTTTGTAAAGATTTAGGTATTCTGAGCAAATATTGAAAAGCGCAAGCCTTTTGTTTTGCAACATTAACTCATAAGCATCTTGCTTCTCGCTTAACTTCGCCTTTAATTTTCGTTTTAGAAATTTCGTAACTTCATTAAGTGATGTGGAAGAAACTTCCTTAATGTTCAATACTTCTTCTATATTTTTTCTCTGAATTTCCGAAAAATAGGTTACTAGTTTTTGTGGCATACCTTTATCTGCCTCTTCCAAAGCCAGAATGTATTTTTCTTTTGCTTCCTCTCTTAAAACTGTTATTGGAAAATAATCGAATTTTATTAATATCAAACTGGCTATTAATCTAACAACTCTGCCGTTTCCGTCTTGGTAAGGATGTATCGTGGTAAAAGCATGATGAACCCACGCGGAAATTACAAGTGGGTGGATTTTAGCTTCTAGAAGTTGATTATAAATCTTGAATAAGTTATCCATTTCTGACTCCACCTGTTCGGGTGGGCAATACAGAATAACCGTTCCATCCTCTCTGGTTGGATTATTTTCTCTCTCTTTAAATCGTCCTTTTATAAGTGGTATTTTCGTCTTATTTCCGAACTGATCTCGACCTTCAGCAAATTCTTGATTTCTAGTGACCAACTGATGAAGTTCATTAATAAACCCCTTAGTCAATGGGCGATTTTCTCTTACAATATCAAAAACAAAATCAATCGCTTCAAGATGGTCTTTTAGATGATCAAGCAGTTTACCTTTTTCTATATTTGAGTCGCCATGGCTGACCAATGAGGATATAAATCCTTCGTTTATTAAAGTTTCAGTAACTCCCTTATCTAAATCATACATCCGTTCGACTATCCCAGTTTCGATAGCATGTCTTCTCTTCAATTTCTGAATAAACAGAGCAAATTCCTCAGAATTATCTACTAGAACTTTCCTCCTTACAAACCAAGATGGAGCAATCTCATCAACTACATCTGTTTCAACTCGATTCCAGCTTTCCTCAAACGAAACTGGCTTCCAAATTCTAGCAACTTTCACGTTTTTATTTTTAACAACCAATTTAGGATTCTAAGCTTACCACTCTTTCGTATTCTTCGCTCATCCAATAAAAATTCGCACTTCTAGTTAAAGTAGCAAGATCAAAAGAAAAAACAAAGCATCTTACTTTTCCTCTTCCTTCACATTCACCACCAAAGTAATGTACTTACCATCGGGACTCATGGCAATTCGGTAAAAGTCTTGTAATGGGGTTTCATTAAAGTCGGCAATTTCTCGCCAGATGATCGCTGAAGAAGTTCCAGAAGCCGCGCTCCACAAATAGAGCTTGCCGTTGTTGCCCATCAATATTTCTCCTTCGGGAGTCCAACAATAGTCTTCTGAGCCCGGTAAAGTAGCCGTGATGGTTTCTGTATTGAGGTCCTTGCTGTTTATTTCCTTAATCAACCAATTCTCCTCTGATAATTTATGGACAAAACTGATGGTATTACTGGTTCCAGGAACCGCTTGAATGCAACGACCAATATGTCCTGCCGCCCAAAATGAGCTCGTATCTCCAGCAGTAGCTAATTGTAAATTCATTGGTTCTCCTAGCACAAACATTGCTAAATCTTGCTCATTGTACCAAGTATAGTAGCCTACTGGCGCCGTGTTCTCCAACAACAATTGCGGTGCTTCTTCTACCCCTGGCAAAGGAAACTGCCACATTCTTTGAGTAGAATCATCTTCCTCTACACGCACTACCGAAAAATGAATTCTGTCCATCATTGGCACCGGGCTGTATTCTGATGTACTGTCGGTGGCCGTTAACTGTATTGTTTCTTGGCTGGCTATATCGTATAAATAAATATCGCTTTTTTCCTCCCCTTCAGGAATAGAAGTATAGAATATTTTATCGCTTTTAAATGAGAAAGTTGCTTGATTATCGTAGCCTTTATTGGGTGTAAAATTCAGTGGTTTTCCCAATTTTATTTTCCCATCCCTTTTCCGATCAAATTCCAAAATATAAATATCGGTATTCGGAATTTGCGCTAGAATCGATTGCGCCACAAAAAGCATGATAAATTTCAATAAAAGAACTCTCATTTATTTATTATTAAGCTTTTCTAGATTTCCAATTAGAACGTCTTTTATTAGCTGAAGAAGCACTGTCTACCATTGCTGTCTTTTTTTCTAATAAATGTTGACTTAAGAATGCCGCCAAACGAATTTCATCCTCTTTTTCGTTTTGCAACATTTCAGGCTTAAAGTGTTTCTTAATAAAATTCGTATCAATATCAGCCGATCTAAATAAGGGATGATCCATCACCCAAGCAGCGAAGGCCAAAGTCGTTTCGATACCCGTAATTTTATATTCTTGAATCGCCCTTTTCATGCGATCAATCGCCAATATTCGATCGTCAGCAAAGGTGACCAGTTTGGCAATCATAGGATCGTAATAAATAGGAATGTCCATGCCTTCTTCAAATCCGTCATCGACGCGAACACCTGGCCCTTGCGGACGAACATAGCGTTCTAATTTCCCAATATCAGGCAAGAAATTATTGCAAGGATCTTCGGCATAAACCCTCACTTCCATAGCATGTCCTTTTATTTTCAAATCTTCCTGACGAAAGGCCAACTTCTCCCCACGTGCTACATTTATTTGCTCTCGCACCAAATCTACTCCCGTGATCATTTCGGTTACTGGGTGTTCTACTTGGAGGCGCGTATTCATTTCTAGGAAGAAGAAGTTTTTATTTTCATCTAATAAAAATTCCACGGTTCCTGCTCCGTGGTACTTGCAAGATTCTGCCACACGAATGGCTGCTTGTCCCATTTCCGCGCGCAATTTGTCGTCCAAAACGGCAGAAGGTGCTTCCTCAATTACTTTTTGATGACGACGTTGAATACTGCACTCCCGTTCGAATAAGTGCACCGTATTGCCGTGCTGATCTGCTAGAATTTGAATTTCAATATGTCTAGGAGCCCCGATGTATTTTTCTACGAAAACAGAACCATCTCCAAAAGAAGATTCGGCTTCGCTGACTGCAAGTTTCATTTGTTCTTCGAGGTCTTCTGCACGTTCCACCACGCGCATTCCCTTTCCACCACCACCCGCGGATGCTTTTATTAAGATCGGGTAACCAATTTTGTTTGCCACCTCAATGGCTTCTTTGGGATCTTCCACAGCTCGATCAATTCCCGGAACCATTGGTATATCATAAGATGCCACCGCAGCTTTTGCCGCCAACTTACTACCCATGATGGTTATGGAGTGAGGAGAAGGACCAATAAAAGTAATGCCTGCTGCTTCTACTTTAGTAGCGAAATCGGCATTTTCAGACAAGAACCCGTAACCCGGGTGAATGCCTTCTACGCCTAGTTTTAAAGCTTCTTCTATGATTTTTTCTCCTAGCAGATAGGATTGCGCGGAAGGCGGAGGACCCAGTAAAATGGCCTCATCGGCATATTGAACAAAAGGCGCCAAACGATCGGCCTCGGAATAAACGGCTACGGAGGAAATTCCCATTTCTCGCAGACTTCGCATGACACGAAGAGCGATCTCTCCCCTATTGGCTACTAGTACTTTCTTCATATTTAAAGCTTAAAACTTCGTGTGTTCAGAAGTTAGAAACAGCATCAATGCGCTGCTAATTAGCGCCCCTAAAGGTACTACATCAGTGGGAATCTACGAGTGGTCGAATTTAAAGTTCCCCAGATACTAAGGCAGGGAAACTCGGAATGTCTTTAATGAAATGGTATGCACCATTTTCCAAGTCAATCTTACAAACGAAATGTTTCAAACCATTGGTCACTACTAAAAACGGCACCTCCAATACCATGTTATAGCGCGCTACTTGCTCAAAGGTTTCTTGTTTGATGGGCACTTCGGGGGCTTTGCATTCTGCCAAGAGGATTGCTTGGCCCTTTGCATTGTATAACACTAGATCTGTTCGCCGCCTGCGCTCATTATAGATTAACTGCTTTTCTAAACTGATCAAACTTTTCGGTGCTTCTCGCTCTTCGATCAGAAAATGGATCAAATGTTGCCGTACTATTTCTTCAGGACCAGAAACCAACCAACGCTTACGAATGTGGCAAAAAATCCACGTCTTTTCCTCTTCTTCCTTAAAACGAAGCGGATATGATGGAAAGTTGAGTGGTTTCATGTCTAGAAAATGCGAAGAAAGCGATATTCAAAGATAGAACTTCTATTTTCGCAGTTCATATAGCCTTGAGCTATTTTAGCATTAGTAAAAGCAGAGCCATGAGTACAGATCAAACAAAGCCGACAGGCGCACTGACAGAAGAAGTAAATCGTAAGAAAGAAGAAAAGAAATTCAAAAAGAAGATTGTTAAAGATTGGTTGCCACGCTATACAGGACGTGCTCTAGAAGATTTTGGGAAGTACATCATTCTGGTCAACTTCAATGCTTACGTGTACCGTTTTGCCGAGATGCACAATGTAGAAGTGGTAGGCAAGGATAAGTCTATGCTCAATGCTGGAACCGATGACATTACGATCATCAATTTTGGAATGGGAAGCCCTAATGCTGCGACCATTATGGATTTGCTGACTGCTATCATGCCAAATGCGGTCATATTCTTGGGTAAATGTGGTGGTTTGAAGAAGAAGAATAATCTGGGCGACATGATTTTGCCATTGGCTGCCATTCGAGGAGATGGAACTTCGAATGACTACATGCCGCAAGACGTTCCTGCTTTGCCTTCCTTTATGTTACAGAAGTCGATTTCGTCAACGATGAACCGTGATTACGGAATGGATTATTGGACGGGAACAGTTTACACGACCAACCGTCGAGTTTGGGAACACGATCGCTCGTTCAAGAAGAAGTTGAGAAACAGCAGAGCAATGGCGATTGACATGGAAACTGCCACCATTTTTGTAGCAGGTTTTGCCAATAACATTCCAGTAGGAGCACTCTTACTCGTTAGTGACCAACCGATGATTCCAGAAGGTGTGAAAACCACAAAGAGCGACAAAAAGGTATCTGCTCAGTTTGGCGATACACATTTGAAGCTTGGAATCGATTCTCTATTGAAATTGAAAAACGAAGGAAGTACTGTGAAGCACTTGCGCTTCTAGAAATTCCTGGTAGTAATTTACATTTATTTATTTGCCTAATAAAAACTTGTTCGAGCTTTAAGGTTTTGCAATGCTCTCACAGTTTGTAATCAGTTTGCGTTCTTGAGTCAATTGAATAAAATAAAGGCAAGTATAAAGAAGAAGGAGTTTCAGCCGATTTACTTCTTTTATGGAGATGAGCCACTGTTCATTGATGAACTTTGCGAGCTTCTAGAAAAAACGGTGGTAGCGGAGGAACATAAAGGTTTCGATCAAAGCATTTTTTACGGAAAAGACACCGATGTAGATCAATTGGTTTCCGCAGCTAAGCGGTTTCCAATGATCTCCGAGAAACAGTTTATTCTGGTAAAAGAAGCACAAGCTCTGGGTACAAAAATCAGTGGCTTAGCCTCTTATTTTGAGCAGCCTTCCCCAAGTACGGTTTTGGTTTTAGCGTATAAAAAAAAGAAGATCGATAAACGCAAAAAGATCTTCAAAGCTGTTTTGGAAAATGCTACGGTGTTCGAATCAAAACGCCTGTATGAAAACCAAATTCCTGCTTGGATTAGTAATTATCTAAAATCGAACGGCTTAGGATTGGGTCCAGAAGTCAGTCCTTTATTGGTAGACTTTTTGGGGACCGACCTAGGAGCCATTCGCAAGCAGTTGGATAAGTTGGTCCTCAATTTAGAGAAGGGGCAAATGGTCACTGCTGCTACTATTGAGGAGTTCATTGGCATTAATCGGGAATACAATCTGTTCGAATTACAAAAAGCCTTGGCTCTTGGAAATCGGGTAAAGTGCTACCGAATCATTCACTATTTTGAAAAGAACCCGAAGGCCGCTCCTTTGCCTTTGATGATTGGGAGTCTGTTCAACTTCTTCCAGAAACTGTACACCTATCATCACTTTCCACGAAAGTCGGATGCAGAGTTGCAGAAAATCATGGGCTTACATTCGGCCTTTTTTGTCAAAGAATACCGAGCAGCAGCGCGCATCTTTACACCAAAGCGCTGTTCCACTATATTGGGCTACTTATTACAGTACGATTTGCGCTCGAAAGGCGTTAATGACAATAGTAGTCCGCCTGCGGAGCTAATGCGCGAACTTCTGTTTCACATTTTTAATAGCTAATTCACCAAAGATGAAGACCTTATACTTTTCGCTAATCATGAGCTTAAGTCTTGTGCTATTTATGGGCTGTGCCGCTCAGAAAAGTTTGGCTGATAGTGCGATTGCGGAGGTTCTTTCAGCCACCAATACGCCTTTCGATTCGCCCATTACCACCGTTGGAAAAGGCAATGAATACGAATTCACTTTTTCGGTCAAAGAAGAGGGACAATACTACTTTGATTATTTGTGGATTGGAGATGTGAGTTATGCGCCTACGCTTTCGCGGGCGCTTTTGCAATACGATCGGCACACCCCATTTACGGCAGGAGAAATTGCCACCTTAAAATTGACGGTTTCCGATAAGGTCGACATGACGACGATTCCGCAATTGGAAAAGGAATACGAGGGAGAAGCTTTGGTGGCTATTCGCCATGAGGATTTGGTGCATTACATGCCCATTAAGGAATTGGTGTTGCTGGATAGATAAAACAGCTGTTAATGTCTTGGTAAAATTGAGGTGCAATGCAATCCGAAGCACAGGTTCCTGAGCATTTTTCAAGGGCTTAATTATTCTTGCTGAACCAATTCCCAAGCAGCTTGTCCCATTTTCCCTTTTCCAAAAACGTATTCAATATCCTTCTGACTGGCTTCGCCTTGCCATAGCTGCACCTCTTTCCCCCAGAATTTTTGAACTCTGTTGACAAGCTCGATGAAAAAAGTATTCTCTTCTAAAGGCTCTGCATGATTAGTAATAAATGTTTCTAATTCTTGTAATTGCTCAAAATTATGCTGACCATCCGAAGTTGCTCTGGCAATGATTAACTCATGTATTTCCGGGCACCATTGATGGAGCTCCACCAATTTATCCATAAATTCCGCCTGGTAAACTTCGTGTCCCATATCCCAATGATGTAACAAGTCAGCGAAATATTTGATAAAGCGCTTATCCTTGAGCGATAAAAAGTAGGCTGGCAGTTCTCCAATCTGAAGCTCTTCCGATTCCCAGAATTTGTATTTATCGCTTTTCACCTTTTGTATGCAATACTGAAGAAATTCTTCTGCCTTTTCAAAGCATTCTGGAATCTGAGCTGCTCGTCCCCAAAATGCTTCTGAAGCATAATAAACCTGTTCTTCTTCTTCCAATAATTCTCCGTTTACATACAGGTACATTTCGCAGTAATACGGTTCCGTGTAAGAGTTCTCTTTCAAGCCATCAAAACAATCTATTGCAGACATCATGGCGTCCATCACAAATTCATAGTCAGCTTTGGACTTTAATTGCTCGACATAAACATGAAATGTTTGATCTCTATATTGAAAGTGCTGTTGTTCGTTTGACATAAATCCTCTTGTTTACTTATAATATTATTGATTCGGCGGACACGCAGATTCGCCGCAACATGGGACACACAAGTCCGCCCTTACATGGTGGACACTTAGGTCCGTAGCTACATGGTAGACACGCAGGTCCGAGTTACGTGACTGACGCGTAGAGATAACATTAAGGCTTCGGCGGACACGCAGGTCCGCCGTTACATGGGACACAGTGGTCCGGCGCTACATGACGATCGTCTGCCGCTACTTCTTTTCGCGCTTTTCTTTACGGCGCTTTTTGCGCAATAAACGATCCCGCTTTTTATCTTGCTTGTACTGCTCTTCAATGCCTCGCTGCTCGTAAAACTTCTTCTTTCGTAAGCGGAATTTGAATTTCGTTTTCCCTTTATCATCTGGAGAGACTTCTACGTAGACTTTGGCGCCCGATTCTCCGTAACCCTGTTTCTCTGGAACAATTTGTCCGTCCTTTCGCTGAATATTATTGAGGGGAATAGAGACCCAAATATTGGTTTTATCAGCATAACTTAAGGTACCTTCCACAAAGAAA
>CALFBW010000416.1 GCA_937951415.1 uncultured Chitinophagales bacterium
TTGCGAGAGCCTTGATTTTACGACATATTAATTCATCACAACCAAAAGGCAAGCACACATTTATTTACAAAAAAAAACAGCTTGACAAGCTCATTCCTCTCGCTCCACGAACCGCTCATTCATTTATTACTCAAATAAATATAGGTGCAGAAAGCTCCCTAAATTCTCACACAGTTGATAATCCCATAGGGAATCCCTAATTTGTTAGCAAGTAAAGCACAGCGCTTGAAGTAAAATTGATCACCATGGAATTGGCCGTAGTATCTGCAGATGCAGAAGAGAAGAAAAAGATAATAGCAGACTTTCAGGACTTACTGGAAGTGCTACGCCCATCCTTGAAAGAAGGCGGAGAAGAGCGTGTAACCAAGGCCTTTAAAATGGCTGCCCGCGCCCACGACGGCATGCGGCGAAAAAGTGGAGAGCCCTACATTTTGCATCCCATTGCAGTAGCGATGATCGTAGCCAAAGAACAAGGCTTGGGAGCAACCAGCGTGATCTGTGCGCTCTTACACGACGTAGTAGAAGACACCGACGTGAGCCTCGAAGAGATTGAAAATGCCTTTAATCCGGAAATAAAAAGCATTGTTGACGGGCTTACAAAAATCAAAGGAGTCACCAACAAAAAACAATCGGTCGTAGCCTCTCAAGCAGAGAACCTGAAAAAGGTCTTGCTGACCATGAGCAACGATGTACGGGTGATTGTGATTAAGATCGCGGATCGTGTACACAACATGCGGACGATGAAATCGATGCCCGAACGCAAGCAAGTGCGCATCGCTTCGGAGACGCTCTATTTGTATGCACCTTTAGCACATCGCTTGGGTTTGTATGCGATGAAAACCGAGCTCGAAGATTTATCGCTGAAATATACGATGCCTGAAATCTACAAGGATATCGCAAAGAAGCTTAGTCAAACCAAAAGATCAAGAGACGCATTTATTAAAGAATTTATCGAACCCGTAAAAGATTTACTGGAAGAAAAGGAAGTCAAGAACTTTGATATTTTTGGCCGTTCCAAATCCATCCATTCCATTTGGAATAAAATGCGGAAAAAGCATGTGGAATTTGAAGACATCTATGATCTCTTTGCAATTCGAGTAGTTTTGGATGTTCCCGAAGAAGAAGAAAAGGCAGAATGTTGGAAGGTGTATTCCATCATGACCGACATTTATCGGCCGATTGTGGAGCGATTGAGAGATTGGATTAGTAACCCTAAATCTAATGGCTACGAATCCTTACACACAACCGTAATGGGTCCGAAGGGTAGATTGGTGGAAGTGCAAATACGAACCAAGCGAATGGACATGATTGCCGAAAAGGGAGTGGCAGCGCATTGGAAATACAAAGGGAGCTCCAAAACCGCAGACAATAACCTTGATGCTTGGTTGAACATGGTTCGGGAAGTCTTGGCAAACCCAGATGAAAATGCAGTCGCCTTCATGAGCGACTTTAAGCACAATTTATACGACAAAGACCTTTTTGTTTTCACTCCAAAAGGAGAATTGAAGACGCTACGTGGAGGATCAACTGTTTTGGATTTTGCCTATTCCATTCATACTGCGATTGGAGGGACTTGTATTGGGGCAAAAATCAACAACAAACTGGTTCCCTTGAGCCACGTTTTGGGCAATGGAGATCAGGTAGAAATTCTTACTTCTAAGAAACAAAAGCCTTCCGATTCTTGGCTGCAAATTGCGGTAACTTCTAGTGCACGCTCGAAGATCCGAACAGCCATTAAAGACGAGATGCGTGTGGTGGCCCTAGACGGTAAGGAAATGTTCAAACGGAAACTCAAATCCTTAAAAACACCCTACAGTGAAGAACTGGTCAACGAATTGACCAGCTATTTTAAGCAGGGAAGCTCCTTGGCTTTTTTCTATAATATCGCTACCAAGAAGTTCGATCTCAATGAATTAAAGCAGCTCACATTTGCAGGTGGTCGAATTCAGAACATCGTGGATCGTGGTCCGCAGCGGATTCACCCGGATGCCGACTTGAACCAAGGAATAGGTTCCGACATTGATTTGATGATTTTCGGTGGTCTCGATAATGTAGATTATAGTACTGCTAAATGTTGTACACCCAAAGCTGGAGATTCGGTCTTTGGCTTTATCACCATCAGTCAGGGAATTAAGATTCACCGAACGGCTTGTCCGAACGCCAAAGAGATGAAAGGGCGGTATCCTTATCGCATTGTCAACGTAAAATGGAATAAGGACAGCGATGATGTAGCCTTCTTAGTGGGCTTACGGATTCGGGGTATTGATGAGGTGGGATTGGTGCATAGAATTACCAGTATTGTATCCAATAAGCTCAATGTAAACATGCGATCGATTTCTTTTGACACCCAGGATAATGTGTTTGAAGGTAGATTAACGGTGTTTGTGAAGAATAATATGGAACTAAATCGCCTCATAGAGGAGTTGAAGAGAGACCAAGGCGTCCATGACGTAAAGCGTTACGATCTTTAGTGTAACTTTCGCCTGTTAAATTATGAGTAGAGAAGAAGCCACTGAAAAAGCACGCGATTTGTTCGCGATGTATTTGGAAGCAAATAAGCTAAGAAGAACCCCCGAGAGGTTTGTCATCTTAGAAGAGATCTATAAACGGAAAGATCACTTCGACGCTGAAGAACTGTACATACATATGAAAAACCAAGAAATGAACATTAGTAAAGCTACTGTCTATAATACTTTGGAGCTTTTAGTGTCTTGTGACTTGGTGAAACGTCATCAATTTGGAAAAACCCAGGCACAATACGAAAAGGCTTACGGATTCAAACAACACGATCACTTGATCTGTGTAGAGTGTCGAAAGGTTTTGGAGTTTTGCGATCCTAGAATCCAGCAGATTAAAAGCATGGTTTCAGGAATGTTTGATTTTGAGATCAATCATCATTCACTGAATTTGTATGGACAATGTAAAGGAAATTGCGAGCATAAAGCCGCACAAGCAAAAACGGAAAGTTTAGCCTAAATAAAAGCTAACACAAACCGTTTAATAATTGCGAAACGACTAGAGATATTTCTAAGGAAAGTCGAAAGTCAGGAAGATTTGATAATGCATCAAAAGGGGGCATGAATTACGATTTTGAAGAAAAGG
>CALFBW010000417.1 GCA_937951415.1 uncultured Chitinophagales bacterium
GAGCATTTATTCCTTAACGAAGGACAAGGAAGAAAGCCTGGAATATTGGAATCTAGCCCTGCAATTAGAGCCAGAAGATACCCTTGCCCGTTACAATCGCGGGTATATTTTTATGGATTTAAAACAGTTCGAAAAAGCCATTGCAGATTTTAATAAAACACTGGAAATTGATCCCACCTACCACAAAGCTTTAAAGGGAATTCGAGAAGTAGAGTCCTTAATCGAAAAGGGTGACGAAAACACTATTGAAGCTGGAGATAAACCTGAAGAAGAAGTTCAGAAGGAACTTTCTCCCATAGAAAAGGATAAAAAGAAAGACAAAAATAAACGCGCAAAAAAGAAGAAGCGAAAGAATAAAAAATAGCTGTAGGGCGGATCTTTTCGTCCGCCCACTCTAGCGTATTTTTTAAGGGCTTTAATTCATATAAGACTCCAGTAATTTTATCATTTCAGGGCTGTTCCATTCCTGTTCAGTCTCAAAAGAAGCCACCACTTCGCCATTCTTTACCAAATAGGTTTGGGGGATATAAATAACACCGTACAATTTGATGTTTCGTGTGGAATGCACAAATTCCATGGGATAATCTCCGCGAGCTAAAAAGCGTTCCAGCGTTTTTGGCTCCTCATCTGAGATCATTAAAAAACGCAGATCCTTCCCCTTTAATTTATTCGCGGCTGCAACAATACTCGGCATCTCCTTCCTGCAAGGCGGACACCAAGTCGCCCAAAAATGCACAAATACGTATTCATCCTCAAAGTCGGCCGCCATCGTATTGCCTGCGAGATCCTCCAGCTTCAGATTCGGTACCGCGATGCTTTTCCTGTTCGTGCAAGAAGCCATCAACAAGATTAGAAAAACGAAGGAAAAGGATAAGAACAGCTTTTTCATGCAGCGTTAATTTAACTAGCCAATTTTGTCCTTCCCGAAATAAGGAACCAAAACCGCTGGAATAGTAACGCTTCCATCTGCTTGCTGATTGTTCTCTAAAAGCGTGGCGATGATTCGAGGCAATGCCAAAGCGCTTCCGTTCAAGCTGTGCACCAATTGCGTTTTCTTGTTTTCATCTTTGAACCGAGTTTTCATACGATTCGTCTGGAAGGTCTCGAAATTAGAAACCGAGCTTACTTCTAACCAACGCTCTTGGGCAGCCGACCAAACCTCGAAATCGTAAGTGAGTGCAGAAGCAAAACTCACATCGCCACCGCAAAGGGTCAATATGCGATAAGTCAAGCCCAGCTTTTGAATCAAGCCCTCCACGTGCGCAGCCATTTCATTCAGTACTTCATAAGATTTGTCGGGGTGTACCAATTGCACAATCTCGACTTTTTCGAATTGGTGTACACGATTCAATCCACGAACGTGCGCCCCATAAGAACCGGCCTCCCGACGGAAACACTGGCTGTGTCCACACATTTTGATCGGCAGTTGATCTTCCTTCAATAATTCTCCACGATAAATATTCGTGATGGGAACTTCGGCGGTAGGAATCATATACAGGTCGTCATTGGTGACATGGTACATTTGCCCTTCTTTATCAGGCAATTGACCTGTCCCAAAAGCCGATTGCTCATTAACGAGCAGAGGAGGAATGACTTCCAAATAGCCCGCATTATTGGCTTCATCCAAAAAGAAGGCCACCAAAGCACGCTGCAATCGAGCGCCATCTCCTGTAAAGACAGGAAAACCAGCTCCAGCGATTTTTACGCCGAGCTCCAAGCTCATCAAATGGTGCTTTTCTAAGATTTCCCAATGCGGCAAAGCTCCTTCGCCCAAAACAGGCTTTTCCCCCCGCTCCTTGTTCACCTTGTTGTCTTCTTCTGAAGTGCCAGGAGGAACACTCTCGTGAGGGATATTGGGCAGCAAAACGAGGGCAGCTTCCATCTGCGTTTCTGCAGTCTTCATGCTTTCTTCCTTTTCCTTTACCAAACCCTTCAGCTCAACAGTACGCACTTTTATTTTGTCCGCTTCTTCTCGCTTGCCTTCTTTGAATAGCTGGCCAATTTGCTTCGCCAACTGGTTACTTTCGCTCTTTAGATTATCTACCTCTAACTGCGCCGAACGACGTTGCTCATCTAATTTCAAAACATCATCCACCAAGTGAAGATCTTTGAAATTCTTTATCGCCAATTTCGCTTTTACAGCTTCTGCGTCATCTCTTAGCTTACGTAACTCGAGCATCTTTTCTCATTTATTAAGCAAGCCCAATGTGCCTGCTTTTGTTCGTATAACCGCTAAAGAACATCTGGCTTCAAATAGTTCCCTAGCAATCGTTTTATTTCAGCTCGCAAAGATAAAGGAGAGTGAAGACATATGTTGGCTATCAAGAACTTGTCTTTGGTCGGAAATTTGCTTTCTATTATTTAGTAATAAACGAGAATCGAAAAATCGGACTAAGATGGGCTAATGGCATCATTTATTTGCAAGATTCCCTCGATTGTCGTACTATTGCGCTGTTTTCGAACACACCCCGCCGTTATTTTTTTTTCCTGAAACCACTTCTTTTACTAGCTCGGGATGAAAAGGCAAAATGTGAATCGACCTTTTACACATTACTTAGAGAATCAATACGACATTCCATATGTATGATATTTTACAGCTAAACGATATGCTGTTACCAGAACTTCGAGAAGTTGCTGGAAAGTTGGAGATGAAAAATTACAAGAGCTTAAAGAAACAAGATCTGATTTTCAAGATCTTAGATCAGCAAGCTGAGGGTACTAAAAGTGACGACAAGAGTGATTCTGAGGAGAAGGCTGTTGCGGTAGAAAGTGCCAGCGATGAGCCAAAACGCAAGCGCAAGCGCGTACGAGTTCGCTCGAACGGAGGAAAAGATGAAGCGCCTATCGAGGGTCCAGATGCAAAGCCAGACGAGCCTACTGAAGAGGAATTGGCTGCGAATGAAAAGAAAAAGGAGAAAGAAAAGGAAGAACGCCAGGAGTACCAAAGACGAGAAGTGAAACCGCGTCAAAAGAGTAATAGTGGTGATAAAAAGCACAACAAAAAACGCGATCGCGAAATTTTCGACATTGAGGTCGACGGTGTGATTGAAGGTCAAGGTGTACTGGAGATGATGTCTGATGGATATGGTTTCTTGCGTTCGTCTGACTACAATTACCTCACAAGTCCCGATGATATCTATGTTTCTCCCTCACAAATCAAATTGTTTGGCTTAAAAACGGGAGATACAGTAATAGGAACGGTTCGTCCACCCAAAGAGGGGGAGAAGTACTTCGCACTCTTGAAAGTGTCTGGAATCAATGGTTTCCACCCATCTGAGGTGCGAGATCGCGTTCCTTTCGATTATTTGACGCCATTGTTCCCGGAAGAGAAGTTTACATTGACAACTGATCCGAAAAGGTATTCTACTCGGGTGATTGACTTGTTTACGCCGATTGGAAAGGGGCAACGTGGTTTGATTGTAGCACAGCCTAAGACGGGTAAGACCTTCTTGTTGAAGGATGTTGCCAATGCCATTGCGAAAAACCACCCAGAAGCTTACTTAATCATTTTGTTGATTGATGAGCGACCAGAGGAGGTAACGGATATGGAGCGTTCGGTGAATGCAGAAGTTTTGGCTTCTACTTTCGATGAACCAGCTGATCGTCACGTAAAAGTAGCGAACATTGCCCTTCAAAAGGCGAAGCGTTTGGTAGAGTGCGGACACGATGTAGTGATCCTTTTGGATTCAATCACACGATTGGCGAGAGCGCACAACACAGTTGCTCCCGCTTCTGGAAAAGTATTATCGGGTGGTGTGGAATCAACAGCACTACACAAACCAAAGAAATTCTTTGGTGCCGCTCGTAATATTGAAGGCGGAGGATCATTAACGATTTTGGCAACAGCCTTGATCGATACAGGTTCGAAAATGGACGAAGTGATCTTTGAGGAGTTCAAAGGAACAGGGAACATGGAACTACAACTCGATAGAAAGTTGTCGAACCGTCGTATCTATCCTGCAGTGAACTTGGTAGCGTCTAGTACGCGTCGAGAAGATTTGTTGCTAGACAAGGAAGAGTTGAAGCGTATGTACATCCTGCGTAAGCACCTAGCCGATATGAACGGAGAGGAAGCGATGAACTTTATGTTGCAACACATGAAAGGCACGCAATCCAATGCCGAGTTCCTAATGTCAATGAACGGCTAAAAACGAATGGAGTCGCCACTACGAGAACGTAACTGGCGAATCGCATTCGCCAAATGAATCGGACGGCTAAGTACAAGGACGAATCGCATTCGCCCGAATACATCTGTCTTTCCGATTTACTTTATAAAATAAACCGTTTCACTTTCAAATATGAAATTGAAACACTATCTTTGCGATCCGATAAAACAGAGGAGTCATGAAAAGAACTTACCAACCCTCCAGAAAAAAGAGAATCAACAAGCACGGTTTCCGTGAGCGTATGGCCTCAAAGAATGGCCGTAAAGTACTTGCGCGCAGAAGAGCGAAAGGACGTCACAAGTTGACGGTTTCTGACGAGCGTCGCTTGAAGTAGACTCTCTAGGGAAAATAGGAAATATATGGGCGCAAATGGTAGATTTTCTATCATTTGCGCCTTTTCTTTTGTCTGAACTCAAAGCTGCTTGCAAATCAAAAGAATTAGAAGATTTCGGTCAGCTGATTCTAAAACAGTATACAGCGGGTTCACCATCATTTATTTCTGAATTACTAAAAAGATATGCTAGACTAAATCTAATTCGAAATCTTTGTCTATCAACTTTGTTATTACTTTTTTATATTCTTGCTGTAGCTTCAGTAAAACAATACG
>CALFBW010000418.1 GCA_937951415.1 uncultured Chitinophagales bacterium
GACTAGTGGCCACTCACCAAGCGAATGACTTGATCAACCGTCGTGTCGTTGTAGTTTAGACAATCATTGATGGACTGCTCTTGAACTAAGTAACTTTCTTTTACTTTGTTTCGAAGGTAAGTGGGGTTTTCACTTTTCAAACGATCAATTTTGCGTTTGGAAAACTCTGTCCGAATATCATCGTGAACTGGTTTAATCAAACACTGGCAAGTCGTTGATTTTCTTGAGTTTCCTTTGCAATATTGATCATAGAGTACATCGATATCGTAGCTGTTCAGTATTGATGAGATACTAACCATTTTACCAGTATCTCCTTTTATTACTTTGCCACCCGTTGACGAGCTTGGAACTCGATCGCCTAGCAGAAGAAAAGCGCCAATACCTGCAACTGCAAGCATGATAAGCTTGTTAGAACCTGTAGAAGAACGGAATAAATAGAGAAGACCTGCGCCGCCTAACAAAATGATCAGAAGATTGCTATCCATGTCTTTTTCTTTAGTAGTACTAAGTGCCTAGGAAACCAATAGAAAATACCAAGCCAAAGGGCAAGCAGGCTGGTAAAATTTGTCCGTAGCACACATTTATTAAACAAATAATAAAAACAAAGATACTTTATCTATGAAAAATTGAAAAAGTAAGTCTTATTCCGCTTTCCAGATTTTGTCTAAGGTTTGTAGGAGTTTTATTCCTCGAAGATTTTTTGCGATGATTTTCCCTTCGGGATCTAGTAGAAAATTGGCCGGTATGGATTGCACTCCATAGTCGCTCGCGGCTGCTGACTTCCATTTCTGTAATTCACTTACATGGTATTCCCAAGCGAGGCCGTCTTGTTCTATGGCTTGAAGCCAACGATCTTTATTCCCATCAAGTGAAATACCAAAAACTTCAAAACCATTAGCTTGATACTTTTTCCATGCCTCAATCACATGCGGGTTTTCCCGACGACAAGGTCCGCACCAACTGGCCCAGAAATCTACGAAAACATATTTGCCTCTTAGGCTAGAAAGTTTCAATTCTTCACCCTTAGGAGAAAGTGAAACAACTTCGGGTGCGGTGGCTCCAATTGCTGTTTTTCTTTCCACCTCATACTTAAGCTCCTTTTGCTCGATCATCAGGCTCAAATTACTGACAAAAAGGCTATCCGTAGTTTCGGCAGCCATTCTCTTTTGTACTAGCTTCAAAAGCTCGATTTGTAAGCTATCCTTTACATTCGAGGCTACGACAAATGCAGAGTAGGGAGATCTTGTAGTATCCACCAAAGTGCGAGCTTCCTGTTCAGTTAGTGGTTCTTTATTTAAGCGATTCCACAAGGCGGAAAATTCTTCAGCGGTAGGGTTTCCCTCAACGGTAGAAAAAGGCTTTTTGCTGGCATCCATGCCTACTGCATAATCTTCAGCTTGAATCACGGTTAAAATGCTGTGATTAGGTGCGATTAAGAAACGAGCGATACCAGATTGAAGGAGCTTCTTATTCATTGCAAATTTCCCATCTGCATCAAGCACCGCAGTGTCGATGTTTATCGGACGAATGCCTCCTTCAATGAGCTGAAGAATCACTTGACTCCCTGCTTTAAAGTTGTCCAGTTGTCCAGTAATATTATATCCGTCTCTGACGGGTTCTACTATTTGTTTGGCAGCTTGAATTTCTACCTTTTCCCTTGTTTTACAGGAACAAATTAATAAAAAACAACATAAGGCCCAGCAGAAATACTTCATGACGCAAAGATGCCCTAAGTCTTAAAAAATAAAAAACCACGATTAATTAGATCGTGGTTTTTTAGCCATTTTTAGGACTTATGTCCAACTAAATCGGAATTGAGCTTACTATGCTCCAAAGATTTCCTTCAATTTACTAGTCAGCTGACTTCCTCGTAGGTTTTTGCCCACAATCTTGCCATCTTGATCAATCAAGAAAGTCGCTGGAATAGACTTTACTCCGTATGCAGCTGCAGCTTGTGAATTCCATTTTTTAAGCTCACTTACGTGACTATCCCAAACCAAGTTGTCTTTTTCAATGGCTTTCAACCAACGGTCTTTATTGTTATCTAGAGAAACGCTGTAAACCTCAAATCCTTTTTTGTTGTACTTTTTGTAGGCTTCTACTACGTGAGGATTTTCACGACGACAAGGTCCACACCAACTTGCCCAAAAGTCAATCAAGACTACTTTCCCAGCTAGAGAGGCTAGAGGTAGATCAGCACCGCTTCTGTCTGGAGCAGAAATCATCGCCGCTGGTTGTCCTACTGCGGTTGCCGCAAGGGCTTGCGCTTTTTGCTTTTCACTTGCAATGCGTTTCTCAAACTCTTTAGTCATCGGATCATCAGGCAATTCGCTTTTTAGTCGCTCATTTAGTTTTTCATAGGTTGACAAGTTGTCGCCAGCCTTTAAATTGTTCACCGCCATATAGGCTAGATAAACATTATCGATGGTGTCGGCAAAAGTTCGCAAGTAATCTGGTGTCGCTTGTCGGCTACTCATTTTTCCTATGAGCTCTTGCATTTGTTCTGCTTCTTTGTTTCCTGAAATTGAATTCTCTCGCTGGTTTCTTGCATC
>CALFBW010000419.1 GCA_937951415.1 uncultured Chitinophagales bacterium
CAGGCAGAAAAAGTAGACTACGCAGGTTCGGTAAACCAAGAAGTAACTGTAGACGAAAGAGCTGCTCAAAAAGCTTTAGCAAAGAAGGAGAAAGAAGCTACAAAGGAACGCAAGAGACTAGAGAAGGAAGCACGTGAAAAAGAAGCGGAATTAGTGCGCTTACGTACTGAGGAAGCTAAACGAAAAGAAAAGGAGGCATTGGAAGCTTCTTTAAAAATGGAGGCTCCTAAGGTTACGGTTTTGGAGGAAAAGGCAGGCTATAGTTTTATGATTGTGAGTGGACCTTACAAAACAATAGATGTTAACCTTTCGCAAGCTTTGCTCGACATGAGTATATTCCCTCGCCTTGTTCCTTCGGGAAAAAAGGAGAAGTTGCAAATCGGACTTTTCGGATCACCAGAAGATGTTTTGTTGGTGAAGGCTTATTTGGAGCAAGAAGGCTTTCCAAAAAATAAAGTACAAGTTATGGAAGATGGCAAACCAATTGATTTGCAATTTTCTTCATTCCTTCCGAAAGATTGAGTATTTTTACTATACGTAATTATTCAGGACGGAATGGGAAAAGGATCATGGGCTATTTGCTTGTGATCCTTTTGTTTTTTGCATCTTAGATGCTAGTTAGGGAAATAGAAATTGAAATGGAAGCAGCCAGTGCAAAAGAAATTCGTCTAGAATTAAAAGAACGTGATCCAAAAGAGTTGCTAGATATCTGTCTGCGTCTTTCGCGTTTTAAAAAGGAAAATAAGGAGCTCTTAACGTACTTACTTTTTGAGTCAGCCGATGAAGCCTCCTATATTGATTCTGTGAAGGAAGAAATCTTAAAAGAGCTAGAAAGCGTAGATAAGCAACGTTATTATGCCGTGAAAAGAGCTCTGAGAAAGGTGCTGCGCAACTTGAGAAAATACATTCGCTATTCTGGAAACAAGGAAACAGAGGTAGAACTACTTCTTTTTTATTGCGAACAATTTCAAGATTTTCAAGAAGCAGTTAACTATTATTCTGTATTGGACAAACTATTTGTGCGCACCAAAGACTCCATTGATAAGAAAATTCTCAAATTGCACGAAGATTTACAATTCGATTATCAGCTAAGAATCAGGGAATTGTAAGGATTCCTGCCTCAAGCCCACACATTTTTTATTGTTTTAGATAAAAAATCTTAAAATTCTGTCCCCAAAATAGATTTATGTAAGGTCTTTCTAGTGAATTCGATAAATTGTTAAACAAAACGAATTACCATGAAAGAATTTATGATGCTCTTTATTGGGGGCGATTACGGTGATAAACAATTGTCTCCAGAGCAAATTCAAGAGCGCTTGGGAAAGTGGAACGCTTGGATTGCTGATTTGATGAAGGAAGAACTCTATGTGGAAGGGCGTGCCTTGCAAGCACCAGCCAAAAGGAAATCTGGAAAGGCGGGTACTGATGATAGATTAGTTACAGATGGCCCTTTCGTAGAAACGAAGGAACTCGTAGGAGGATATATTTTATTCAAAGCGAGAAATATGGAACATGCACTCGCCTTAGCAGAAGGATATCCTGATTACGACATTGAAGGAACAGTAGAGGTTCGCGAGATTATGAATTTCGAATAAATCGTGCATAAAGAAAGCATCCATACCGCCATCGAACTCCATTTTAGGCAGTCACACAGCAAGCTCATGTCGCAGCTTCTGGCACGCTTCGGTGCCCATGAATGGACTGAAATTGAGAATGCGATTATGGATGCTTACTTCAAAGCCCTAAAGACATGGCCATTTAAAGGAGTACCTGATAATCCCGAAGCATGGCTGTACACAGTCAGTTGGAGAAACCTCCTAGATAGTCTTTCTTCTCGAAGAAAGAAGCAGGAAGAAGAGTTACCAATAGATGATTTGTCTTTCTCGGCATCTATAGAACAAGAAGAATGTTTGGAAGCTCAGCTCGACCCTGAACTGCGACTATTGTTTATGGTCTGTCATCCATCTCTAAAAAAGAGCGACCAAATTGCGTTCATGCTGAAAACGGTGTCTGGTTTTGGTCGCAAAGAAATTGCAGAAGCACTCCTTCTGGGAGAGGAAACAGTAAAAAAACGTTTAAGTAGAGCAAAAAAACAGGTTATTGATCAAGGAGTTTCTTTCGATTGGCCAAAACAGATGGATGTTGCTCAGCGTTTGGAAATGGTGCATACGGGTTTGTATTTGCTTTTCAACAGCGGTTACTACCGAGAAGGGGGAAGTAAAGATGCTGGAAAAGACCTCTGTTTGGAAGCCATGCGTTTGTGCAAGCTGTTGTGTGAACATGCATACGGAAATGCCAATTCAAAAGCACTGATGAGTTTGATGTGTTATCACATTTCGCGATTTGAAGCACGCTATGATAAAAAAGGTACGGCCTTATTGTTAAAAGATCAAGATCGCAGAAAGTGGAACGAATTTTTCATTCAACTGGGTGATCAATATCTGGAGCAATCCACAAGTAGATCCGAAAAAACACACTGGCAAATTGAAGCTGTAATCGCCTCCCAACATTGTCACGCTAAATCAGTGCAAGAGACGAATTGGGAAGTCTTAGAATTGCTTTATAAAAAATTGTATCAACTAAAAACCGACAAACATATTCTGCTAAATCTGATAATTGTTCAAATGATGGGTGCTAAGCTTTCCGAAGCAAAAGCCTTGTTTGAATCTTTAAAAGCAGAAGATTTTAAAAAGTATCGCTCGCATTTTTATTTCACCGGAGCGGAATTATATAAAAAGCTTAGCCAAGATTTTGAAGCAGAGCTTTGCTTGGAGAAAGCATTAGAAAGTAGTAAAACGAATAATTGAATAATTGAATAATTTTATCATATTTTAAATCAATATTATGACCACTCAAGAAGTAGCCAACCGATTAATTGAACTTTGCCGTCAGGGACAAGCAGCGCAAGCACAAAAAGAATTGTATGCGGACAATGCGGTGAGCATTGAGCCAGAGGGAAGTAACTGGAGTCCGAGAACCGAGGGGAAAGCCGAAATTGCAGCCAAAATGGCGCAGTGGAATGGGATGGTAGAAGAGATTCATTCTGCAGAAATTTCTGATCCCATTTGTGCAGGAAATTACTTCAGCTGTACTATGAAATACGACGTATCCTTCAAAGGAATGGGACGATCTCAAATGGAAGAAGTCGCTGTTTATCAAGTAAATGATGGACAAGTAGTTTCAGAACAATTCTTTTATCCAGCCGCTCCAAAAGCTTAAAGAATTAGAATCAAATAAAAATGGCTCAGTGGGAATTTCCTTCTGAGCCTTTTTTATTCATTTATTAGAATTTCCCTCTATTGTTTTTGTTTGTCTATTTGGGTTCAAGTTAGTGTGTAGCAATAGTCGCGATTTCTCCTTGCTTCAACCTGGCAAAATATTACTAGCAGCCCAGAAGTTACATTCGAAAAGCTCCCACGAATCGATATTTATCGCACCAAACCCTCTGTAGAAATAGTTTGCAACAAATTTTGGAGGAATCACGATGAACCCCTTTTGTGAATCTTTTGTGCCTATTGTGGTTCAAAACCGATCGCAAAAAAGTAAAGCGAGCA
>CALFBW010000420.1 GCA_937951415.1 uncultured Chitinophagales bacterium
TTGAGTATGCTTGGTCGATCTCATTAAAGACTCTACCCGCTTTAAAGCTTTAGCCATTTCATTAGTCTTGGCTGGTAAGTAACCGTGAAAAGTAAAGCCTTGACCATTCATACCGGAGGCCATAACTGCCATAAAAATGGAAGAAGGACCGACTAGAGGAACGACTTTAATGTTTTGTCGATGAGCCCATCGAACGATAAGCGCTCCAGGGTCGGCGATTCCAGGGCAACCTGCTTCCGAAATCACTCCCACAGATTTACCGTCTTTTAAAGTATTTAAGAATTGGTATAATTCTGGTTCGTCAGGCTGCTCTTTGTTTAATTCAAAAATTTCTAATTCATTGATCGCGATAGGATGGTCAGTGCTTTTTATATAGCGACGAGCAGTTCGAGCTCGTTCGACGACAAAATGAGCGAGACTATGTAGAATCCTATTTGTTTCATTTGGGATGCTTTGGATGTTGCCCTCTACGATAGGGCAGGGTATCATATAGAGTTTGCCATGCATGTTTGCAAAATACTGAGAATAAATCGTCTAACGAATAGAACTTAAACGAATAAGAAAGAGACCGTAATTATGACTATAAAAAGCAAAGGGATTAAAGTTGTCTATTGAATTAATCCCTTTGCTTTAAATATGGATTATTGTTTATGAATGATTTGAGTACCAGAGTTTCCATTGCCTCGATTAATTACTTGTAAGAGGTAAGATCCCGAGTGTAATGAAGAAATATCAATAGGTTTACCATGGAAATGTTCTTGAATTATTACTTTTCCTTGAAGATTTAAAATTTTAAAAATGTGATCTTCTAAATTGTTCTTGAGAACTATATTAATGGCGTGACTTGCGGGATTAGGGAATAATGAAAATTCTAAAGCGCTTAAATGGTTGGTGGACACAGCGCCATCCATGCCATCGCAGTCTTCATCGATCCCATTGCCCGCGATTTCTATAGCATCTGGATTGATTGCTGGATTCATATCGTCGCAATCTACATCAGAATTAAATCCATCCATATCTGCATCTACGACTGTTGATGTCCCTTTAAATTCAACTTTATCAATTAATAGATAACTAAGCTCTCCAGCATCTAATTGTTCCTGCGGAGTTACTAAAGCAAATAATACATACCCTGTATCAATTGTGGCGTCGAAATTTTCGTTGACCGGAACGGTAAAGTTGATGTATTCGGTATCTGTATTTAAAATTAATTGTTCTGAAATGTAAGCAGGGAAATTATCTAATTCACTTTCTTCTTCAGGGATCGCACTTAAACCCATATCAAAAACAGAAAGAATATTTAAAGTATCATCATTGGTTCCGATATGCTTCACCCAAAAACTCAAAGAGTCTGGGACCTCGTCGCACTGGAATACTGTATAGATATCGGCGAGATTAATTGTACTTGTCGCTTCTAATTTTGATGCAAAACTTCCTTCATAAGCATCGGTTGATTGATCAAAGCCAAATGCGGATTGTCCATTATTCGTAAGTTCGTCTATTGTTTGCGCATCGCCAAAAGCAACTCCAAGAAACAAAATAAAGGCTCGAATCGAAGAAATATGTGCCTCTGGCCTTAAATAGGGATAAGCAGAATTGGGATCATTTTCATCAATAACGAATACGTCATTGATCCAAGTTTCGAAATCTCCATTTGGGTAAAGGCATTGAGCTTTCGTGTCTGTTGGTAGAATAAAAAAGAGCAGGAAAATAAAGTAAGTATGCTTCATATAATACATGTTTGAGTTTAGAATATATTTACACTAATGTGCAAAAATATACTCACATGCGCTGCCATGTATTTAATATATTTCTAAAATCAACTTACTTTAGGCGCAAAAGATCGCAAAGTTTAAAGCACGGCTGCTTTAACTTCGCAATCTTTGCGTGTCTTTTAGATCTTAAGCAGAAAATAAACTCATTTGTGGTCGTCTCATTTGACCAAATAGTGTGGTGTTGTATTCAAAGGCATGGCGCTTGATGAGATAAAGTTTCTTCGCTAGATTAAATTGTTGATGAATCATTTCTGCGATTTTTTCATCGGCGGCTACAACGATAGGTTGGATGCTCCGAGCACCAAGCTCGGAGACCTTTTTAACCAATTTAAATATACTATGATCATTCAATCCGGGAATGATCGGAGCTGCCAATACATGAACAGGGATTCCTTCTGCCGCAAGCAACTGTAGCAAACGTAATCGTACTTGTATTGAACTAGATTTTGGATCCAACTTGCGTCGTAGATTATCATCTAAGGTATTGATGGAAATCGTGACGCGTACTAAATTCTCAGCATTTAATCTTTTCAAGATATCGAGATCTCTTAATATCAGGATATTCTTGGTAGTAATGCCAACAGGGTGTTTATATTTTAAGAAGATCTCTAGTAGTTGTTTAGTGATCTTAGTTTTCTTTTCAATAGGAAGATAACAATCCGTATTGCCGGTAAGCATAATAGGCCGTGCCGTCCAGTTTTTGTCTTGTAATTGCTTCTCCAATAATTCTGGAGCATTTTCTTTAATGTGTATAACGGATTCAAGATCAAGACCAGTACTATATTCACCTGCGTTGGGAATGATGCGCTCCGTACAGTGTTTACATCCTGGCTCACAGACCTCATAAGGATCAATAGAATACTCTAATCCTAGATCAAGTCGAATGTCTTTTTTAATGATATTCTTGGCTTGGGTACCAATGAATCGTTTTTTTAGAGCTTCTAAATCTTCATGTTTCCCTTTTTGTAATGATGGGTCAGTTGACCGAACCCCCTTGTTAAATGGGTTGTTTGGGCTGATTTGTGCTCTTCTTCCTTTCAAGTACATTTGCATAGTCGGTAAATGCGTCATAAAATAGTTGAATTATTCGACGAATATATAAACTATTTTACGATTGTGCAATACCTTCCTAAATATTTGTTGAAATAATTATCTTTGAGTACCCCGCCTTATAAATTTATTAATATGAAAAATGCTCTCGCAATAGTTATTGTACTATGTACAAGTTTATGTCTTAATGCTCAAAGTCATCCTACATGTGATGGCCTACGATATGTCACAAAAGCCTTCGAAAATGTCATTTCAACCAAAGGAGTCAAGTATGGAGAGAACACGACGATCGACGGAAATTTTCAAGAATTATTCATGGATATTTATGAGCCTGGTGGTGATACTGCAGAGAAAAGACCTGTGGTGATTTTGGCTTTCGGGGGAAGTTTTATCGGTGGAATGCGTGAGGATATGGAAGAACTTTGCATCCTATATGCCCAAAGAGGTTTTGTGGCAGCGACAATAGATTATAGATTATATGATGGACCATTATTTCCGATTCCGTCTGCCGAGACCTTTCAGGACGTAGTTGCAAAATCTGTTTCTGATATGAAAGCGGCCATTCGATTTATGAGAGAAGATGCGGCAACAAATAATCTATTTAGAGTCGAACCGGAATTTATTTTTGTAGGAGGGATATCAGCGGGTAGCATCGCTGCTTGTCACACTGCGGTATTAGATACCTCCGATGTTTTTACACCAGAATTGCAAGAGATTTTGGATAGCAATGGAGGGATCGAAGGAAACTCAAGTGATAACTTTGAATATTCGACGGAAGTCCAAGCGTATATAAATTTTTCAGGAGCTTTAAATGATGCTTCATGGATTGATGAAAATGATCCACCGTTTTTCAGTGTTCACGACGATGGCGATGGGACGGTTCCATACGGTGCCGGATTTGCTACAATATTTGGAATTGAAATTATTGACGTCGAAGGTTCTCAAGTGATGAGCCAGCAAGCGGATGCTGTGGGTGTCCCCAATCTTTTAAAAACGATCGAAAACAGTGATGGGCACGTGAGTTATATGTTTGCGGAATCGGATAGAGAAATTTATATTAGAAAATCTGCCATCTATTTGCATAATATCATGTGTGAAGATCAAGTCGCGTCGGATAAGAATTTATTAGCACAAGAATTTAATATCTATCCTAATCCGTCAAACGGTTCTTTTCAAATTGCTTTTAAGGAAGAGATAGAAAATGGAACATTGAGTATCACTGATTTATCTGGTCAAGTCATTAGGACGCAGAACTTAAAAAATGTGCAGGCTTTACAATTGAATTTGGAAGTTCCTCAAGGAGCTTATTTCTTATCTATTCAGACGGATGAAGGAGTAAGTACTCAACGATTAATTGTTCATTGATTTTTTTGGCTTTCGCCGAATGGATTTTTCAGTAAAAGATGTAAAGAATGAGATTTA
>CALFBW010000421.1 GCA_937951415.1 uncultured Chitinophagales bacterium
TTCTTTCTCCTTCTTTTCTAATTTCAAGAAGTTCAACGACATAAACCAAATCTGTGTCAATCGTCAAAAATTTAGGAAGTGCTTTCTCATCATACATTTTTGAGGCAGGGAATTTAAAAACACCGACATCTCCTTCAGTCATTTTGCTTAGACCTTCATTTATTACTCCTCTAAACAATGTTTCAGAATACTTGAAATCAATAGGCTTGTTTCGTTTTTTGGAAGTGTAAATAACTGAATCTTGAGCAGTTTTGTACTCGAGATGCATGGAAAGTTGGTCTCCAATTTCTACCGTTTTTGTGTTTGCAGCTCCTCCTCTTGTGATTTCGTACACCAAACCATCCTCGGTCTTTCCGTTTTCGTTTTTGTCGAAGCTCTGTGACTTCGAACTAGCGATTCCAGAATTTATGCCAATGCTTCCTTTAGTACTGCCTGTTTCAGTATCTCCGGTGGTTCCACAAGACGCAAACAACACGCAAGTGGCTAGTATTAAAAACAAACTTTTGATACTCATCTGTTTAAGTTTTTTGTAAAAATAAAAAATATCCTTTGGATGATGTCTAAACACTATGCTTTCACCCTTGAAATCTTCTATTTCTACGACAAATATTCCTTATAGTTTGGCAAAACTTTTTTGAATTTATCAACGGTGTCTTTCAAGCTGGATCTACTTCTTCCACCCGCTGCGTTCAAATGCCCACCTCCTTCGAAATGATCTGCAACTATTTTATTAACCGGAAAAGACCCCTTTGACCGTAAAGACAACTTAACTATGTTCTCATGCTGTGTAATCAATGCAGAGACTTGAACATCCGAAACACTCAAGGGCATATTTACCAATCCTTCTGTATCGCCTGCACGGAAATTGAAATTCTTAAAATCGTTCGAGCTCAATGCCAGAACCGCCGTTTTAGCTTCGGGTATAAATTCTAGACGGTTGTTCAAAGCAAATCCCAGAAACTTGAGACGATCCATTGAGAAGCTGTTGAAAATTTGATCATTGATCAAAGCGGTATCGGCTCCTTTTCCCACTAAATAACTGGCGGTTTCGTATACAAGGGGGCTGTGAGAATGACTAAATCTTCCTGTATCAGTGATTAATCCAGTCATTAGACAAGTAGCTATGTTTGAATCAATCTCCTTTTCAGCAGCTAAGTCACGAATAAAAGCATAAATCAGTTCGCAGGTGGAACTTGCATCGGAATCGCTAATGGCATAATCTGCGAAGTCCTTTGGATCCAAATGATGGTCGATCATGATCTTTGTCGCCTTTGCCGCCGATAAGTAAGGACTCATTGCCGCTGTTCTACCTAGATCATTTAGATCCAGAACAAATATTACTTCTGCCTCTTCAATCGTCTTTACCGCAGTTGGCATATCATCGTTGAAGACCTTCACTGTATCGTTCCCTGGTAGAAAGTTTAAGAATGCTGGATATTCACTAGGAACTATAACATTTACCTCATGTCCTTTCTTTTTCAACCACAATGCTAAACCTAAACTACTGCCCATTGCATCGCCATCTGGTTTATTGTGTGCTGTTACTACGATCCTCTTTTTATTACTTAAAAGCTCTTGAACTTCCTTAATCATTTTTCACTTTTGAAGGTCACAAAGATGGAAATAAATGCACGAAGTCGAAAATCATTTCGCTTTTGTGGTGCATCATCAAAGTATCCTGTACTTTTGCGCCGATTTTAACCAATAAGAATACCATACAAATGGCTACAAACAGAACTTTTACTATGATCAAGCCTGACGCTGTTCGGGCTAACAATATCGGACCAATTCTTTCAATGATGACTGAAGCCGGTTTCCGTGTTGTTGCGATGAAATACACACATTTGAATGCTGATACTGCAGGAGATTTCTATGCAGTACACAAAGAACGTCCTTTTTACGGAGAACTTGTAGAGTTCATGTCTTCAGGACCAATCGTTGCGGCGATTTTGGAAAAAGACAATGCAGTAGAGAGTTTCCGTACTTTGATAGGTGCTACTAATCCTGCAGAAGCAGCTGAAGGAACAATTCGCAAGGCTTTCGCAACTAGCATTGGCGAGAACGCGGTACATGGTTCAGACAGCGATGAGAACGCTGCTATCGAAGGAGATTTCTTCTTTAGTCGTTTGGAGCGTTTCTAGGCTTTTGACGATGTGATTATTAATCATCTTACAATAAAAGAATGGGCTGCTTTCACTTCGAAGGCAGCCCATTTTTATTTCAATAACAAAGAGTTACATTTTTGATTCCACTACATTCATAATGGCTTCTTCTTGTTGCAAGGCAGCAGCCAACATTTGTTCGCCTTCCTTCAGCACTTTATTGACAAAATCCGCGTCTTCTAGTCCTCCACTATTGATTTTGACGTTCAACCATGCTCCTCGTACAGCTGCTCTTGCAGCAAGTGCACCAACACCAGCATCTGATACTGAGTTCGGATTCCCTTTTTCAGCCATTTTCTCCATTACTTCCATGGAAGACAATGCGACTTTCATTACACGCAAGGGAACTTCGATCGCATACTTCGTTGCTGCTTCCATCGCCGCCTTTCTTTTTTCCTTTTCGGCATTCGATGCTTTCGGCATTCGAACCGCATCGATGATTTTGTTAAAGGCAGCGGTATCCTCATCTACCAAATGCAAAAGTTCCTTTTGGTATGCCATTCCTTTGTCTGCCCAATTCGAAAACTCTTCCCAACGGTCATCCCATCCTCTCTTATGAGCAGATAGATTCGCAACCATTGTACCCAAGCTAACACCTAGCGCTCCTAAGTAAGCGGCAATACTTCCACCTCCTGGGGCGGGCGATTCGGAGGCAGTTTCGTCAGCAAAAGCAGCCAATGGCATTCCAATCAACGGCTTTTGTGCATCTTCTTCAAGAATGTATTCGATGATTTTCTTCTTCGGATCGAAGGGCCCCAATTCGTCTAAGCCCAGTGATTTCACGGCAATCTTAATGATTTCCGACTCTTTTATTCCTGTGGAACGTTCTTGTTTGCGTAAGAAGAATTTTCCGGCGTCCAACATAGCACTGAGCGGAACGAGTCCAACCAGTTCAGAACCAGTCACACGAATTCCTCTACTTGTAGCTGATTCGACAGTTGCTTCAAAAGTCTCGTGGATTGAAGTGATGGAGATATTGGTCAAATTAATAGAGATCTGTGCTACTCCGTACTCATCGATGTACCAACCAATCGCTTTGACTGCTTTCAGTTTACCTGGAATTCGAATGGCTTCGCCTTGTTCGTCTCGTTTGATCTTCCCCGTAATCGGGTGACCTTCTCGTGCCACTCTTCCTGCTTCCCTGATGTCAAAAGCTATCGCATTTGCTCTACGCGTAGAAGTGGTATTGAGGTTGATGTTGTAAGCCACGAGAAAATCACGAGCTCCAATGGCGACTGCTCCTGCTCTCTCGTTCAATTTCGCTGGACCGTAATCGGGCTTCCATTCAGCTTGACTCAACTTAGCTGCTAGCCCTTCGTACTCGCCAGAACGAACGGTAGACAAGTTTCTACGTTCTTCTTTGGTCGCTGCATTTTCGTAGCAGTAGACGGAGATATCGAGCTCCTCGCCTACTCGCTTTCCTAATCGGTGCGCAACTTCAGCAGCCTCTTCCATACTCACATTAGCGATTGGGACAAAAGGACAAACATCGGTAGCTCCAAATCGTGGATGTTCTCCGTGATGCTGGCTCATGTCGATGAGTTCTGCCGCTTTTTTTATGGCGAGAAAGGCAGCTTCCCCAACGGCATCTGGTTCCCCTACAAAAGTAACCACTGTTCGGTTGGTTGCCGCTCCCGGGTCGACATCTAACAATTTTACACCGCTGACTTTCTCAATTTCATCGGTAATTTGTTTAATGATTTCCATATTTCGGCCCTCTGAAAAATTGGGCACGCATTCTAGTAATTTCTTCATGGTATTTGCTGTAATCGTTTTCCTATTCAGCTATTGAGCCGTTCCATTTTTTTCCTCCAATAATCACTTGGTCAATTAAATCGCTTCCAAAGGAATAAGGAATAAATGCGAGGGAGGATATTTTTTTTGTAATAATAAAATTCGCTAGTTTTCCCTTGGCAATACTTCCCAATCGATCTTCCATTTGCATGGCTTTCGCTCCATTGATGGTCACTGCATTTATGGCTTCTTCTGGTAGCATTTTCATTTTGATGCAAGCTAGACTTAAAACAAAGGGAATTTTTCCGGAAGGTGTAGATCCTGGATTGTAGTCACTGGCGAGTGCAACTGGCAAGCCAGCATCGATCATTTTTCTAGCAGGTGCGTATTCTAGATTTAAGAAAAAGGCGGTCGATGGAAGAATAGTAGGCATGGTTTCACTGGCGAGCAGGCATTTAATTTCCTCTTCTCCAACACACTCTAGATGATCTACCGATATAGCATTATTGGCTACTCCTACTTGAACTCCTCCAGAATAATCCAGTTCGTTTGCATGAATTTTTGCTGGCAAGTCATAAAGGGCTCCAGCTTTCAATATTCGATCGGTTTCTTCTACGGTATAAAAGCCTCGATCACAGAATACATCAATATAATCTGCTAGCTCTTCTTCTGCTATTTGCGGGAGCATTTCGTCCACCAATAAATCAATATAGGCTGATCTATTTTCTTTGTATTTCAGTGGGATCGCATGTGCTCCTAGGAAATTGGCTTTAATCGGAATAGGAGAAATGGCCTTCAGTCGCTTGATAACGCGAAGCATTTTAATCTCTGCCTCCACGGTAAGTCCGTAGCCACTTTTTATTTCCAAAGCCCCAGTTCCAAAAGAGATCACCTCTTCTAATCTGGCTTTTGCTGATTCAAATAAATCGTCTTCCGAACAAGCTTGCAGCTTACGCGCTGAATTTAAGATTCCCCCTCCATTTTCGGCAATTTCTTCGTAGCCCAATCCTTTTATTCTGTCTACAAATTCCCCTTCACGGCCTCTAGCAAAAACAATGTGCGAGTGTGAATCGCACCAAGCGGGTAAAATCATTTTATCGGTAGCATCGATTGTTTCTCCTTCGAATTCTGCTATTTCAGGACAAGCGTTCATCGAGCCCCAGTCTTCTATAAGGTTGTCTTTTATTAAAATAAAAGCGTTTGTTAACTGAGGGAGTATTTTCATATTTGCTCCTTTCACCACAGTACGCTCGCCTTGATCTGCTTGAAAAAGGGTTTTAATATTTTTTACTAGGCGGATATTTGCCATGTTTATTATTTATTTCAAGTAATTGAATGGATGATAAGTTCTACTGCTTTCCCTACTAGTACGGCGGTTCCGAAACTTAGTAGTGTGCCGATCAAGACGTATTCGGTAAATCCTCTTTGCCAGGGTTCCTTCATATCACCAACACGAAAAATTGATTTTGCACCAACGAGAAATCCTACTGCAGCCATGTTCCCGCTTATCACGAAAGTGTAGGTCAACACTCGTTCCATAATTCCGATCCAATGCCCAGCATCGTCTAAGCCCATTTTCTGATCAATTTCTTGAGGACTATTTTCTTTAACTATCGTTTTTTTAGGCGACCATTTAGAAATGAACCTGCTAATTATCACAGAAGTTGGTTTTCCGATAAGTAGATAACCGGTTACAATGGTCCAAATCTGTGTGCTTGAATAATTAATAATGGGCCAAGTGCTCAGATAGTCTGGTCGGGCTTGAGCATATAAACTGCAGATAAATAGAATCGATAAAAAGTGCAGTAACTGATCAAAATAAAACCAAAAGTTGGGATGTGATTTTGATCGCAATTTTAGTTCATCGATGGCAAAGTGCATAATCGCTAAAGCCAATGCAAAGGGCAAAAAACTGAAGCGAAAAACGAACAAGACTGACAAGACAAAATGCACCATAACATGTTTACTGAGTGCTTTGTAACGGCCAGTATCGGCTTGTTTTTGCTTGACCCACGATTTGGGCTGTAGAGCAAAATCACCGAGTAAATGTGCAGCCAGTAATGGTAATAGTATTTCCATGTTAATCCTGAAGCTGCAAGATAGTAACACGCTTTTGAAAGCGCTCAATTAAAAGTAAAATCTCCTCTAAATGGGCTCGTGCAATACGTTTGTTTACGGCAGGTTGGCTGATGTTTAGTTCCCTTGCGAGATCCGCCTGACTGAGATTTTCTTTCAGCAATAAATGCCATACCACTTCTGCCGAGGCAGCCGTCCAGCTACTGAGGATAATCTCCAAGAGTGCTATGGATACAAGCATTTCATCGTTCAAGTCTTTGCTTTCCGATTTAAAATGGAGCTTGATGTTTTCTTCGGCCATTTGCGGCAGTGCTCTTCCTGAATATTGATAAGCTGGACCATCAGATTCTTTAACGGTGGAAGCTTGATAGCTCACTGCTGCAATTCCAATAGAAATGCGGACATCCATGTTTTTCTCATGGAATTCGGGCATAGTCTTTAAGCCTGCGCGCAGTAAGAGCGCCACTTTCATGGATTGCTGTACTTCTTTGACTTCTAGCTGAAAACTGTCTCCTTGAAAGATGTCCCAACTTTGCTTTGATGCTAAGAGGCCTGTTTCTTCTAGAACTTTGAATATTTGCTTCAAGCGCTTTAACCAAAGGCGCTCTTTGGAGCTTCCAGCAGAGTTAACGATATCTCCAGTGAGTACAGCAACCATTTTTGACATGGTTCAAATATAACCCAAATAGGTTATTTTGGGTAATAATAACTCAAAAAGGTTATTAATGTGCTTTATAGCCTAAGTATCTCCTACTCTTCCTCCACTATAAGAGACCACACTTCACTCCATTCAGTATGATCGTCTAACTCATCGTAAGCACGAACTCGCCAGTAATAGAAGCCAGCTTCTTCAAGCACTGCGTCATAATTCGTATCTAAGAGCAAGGTTTCGGAGTCAGTGATATCAGAAAAATCTTGGCTTGGTCCGATTTGCACATGATAATAAGCACCTCCATCTACAAAGGTCCAATCGAGTTTCACCGTTCCTGTCACAGCAGTTCCTCCATTTTCCGGAGCGACTTGCGTTGGAATGGCCACGCCCTCTGCCGAAACACAAGGTGTACTTTCGAAAATATCAAAGTAAAATTGGATGGATTCCGACCATTCCGAACCACAATCACCAGTAATGCTGCGAACACGCGCGAAAAAAGTTCCTCGCTCTCCCACAAAACGATAGCCGTTCTCGTCCACCAATTCGTCAATTACGATGTCAGAATCCTCGAAAAGATTTTCTCGAGCAATTTGGATTTGATAGTCGATGACGGTTTCTTCG
>CALFBW010000422.1 GCA_937951415.1 uncultured Chitinophagales bacterium
TTCATCCTCAAAAACTGCAGCTCTGATAAATGTCGTTTCATTAATGGGAATCGGACTCGTATATAGGGTAGATGTAAGCGTCGGAAAAGACCCATCGGTCGTATAGCGAATTTCACCCAATAAACTTGTCAAAGTCAAATCAAAAGCGTTTTCTTTCAAGCCGCCCTTTTCCGAAAAATGTACTCGATTAAAAGTGATTCCCTCAAAGGTCGCCATGGTATTATCGGTGTAGGGAGTCGGTCTTTTGAAATATTTAAAATCTCCAATACCGTCCGGACTTCTTCCCATCGACATATTGGTACGTTGCGCACCATAGATGATGTGATCGACCAATTCCCCGTCAGGAGAAAACAACGCGATCTCCTCTCCTGCTTTTGCCAATCGAAAGTTGGTATGTGTAAGGGTATCTAAGCCATCAGCCCAAAACAGTGCGTGATCTTCGGGTCCTAGGACAGTGTTAGCAGGAATCTGCCATTTAGCGCTGTCCGAAAGATTGTCGCTGAGGTAGTAACCTCCAATAGAAATGAGATTATTCGTAGTATTCTTTAACTCAATCCAGTCCCCACTTTCTCCAAAGTCTGGATCATCTACCGTACTGGAATTGGAAACCTGAAACTCATTGATGATCAAATCTTGTCCCTGCAAAGCAGTATGTACCAAAAATGTAAATACAAAACACCAATAAGTGAGCTTTCCCATCTGGAAGATATCTAATTACGTAAGCGTGAAACCAAAGGCAATATCAAGGATCGCTACAACTAACTCAAGTATGCTTGGAACTTTTTCATTCAGAAGCAAGAATACATCGCAAAAAAGTCGTTTCGAAACCTTTTTGTGCATATTACAACAATCGCGCTACTATTTGATTCCTCGCGATTTATCCAACCAGCCCTCCCACAAATTCAAAGCCTCCATACCTGATTGCAAGCTTTGCTTATCTATTATTTCTTGGACTTGCTGTCGATTCATTCGTTTATAGGGCCATTCGTTCCTGTTTGCCAAATTCCACATCAAAACACCAACAAGCGCGGTGTTTCGTTTCAAATTAGGCTTGCTAACCTTATCGAAGGTATCTGACTCTGAGTGATAATCTGAACAATAGTTGTGTACATGATGCTTTCCTACTAGATTAGGCACTCCTTGAGCGAAGAAGTCGTAATTATCGGTTCCAACAATAACACCATCGCTGTGCTCCCATTCAAATTCTGGATCAATCGTCCGGCAAACATCGACAAACTCTTCTCTTAAAGCTGGCTGCCCATTGGTAAAAAAGCCTTCTATTTCTCCTGAGCCTATATCAATAGAAACGGCCAGTAAATGTTGATCCATTTCGGCAGCGTGTCGTTTGGTATAATTATATGAGCCCAACATTCCTTGTTCTTCTCCGTTCCAAAAAGCGAATCGAATGGTGCGTTTGGGCTGAAAACCGAGTTTAGTCATTTGGCGAGCAATATCCATGAGCATACTCACATTGCAACCGTTGTCATTGGCGCCTGTTCCTAAGCCCCAAGAGTCCAAGTGTGCTCCTAGTAGCAAGATTTCTTCTGGAAATTCACTGCCGGGAATTTCCGCAAATACATTGTAGCTGATGAAAGGGCCTTCATCGAGCACGTCGATCTTTAGGTTCATAAACAGCTGACTGTGAACCAATAAACGCTTACATCGAGTAGCGTCATCCCTTGCCATTACAATCACCGGCATATTCGTGGCGGTGCCCCAAGAGGTCAAGTGTCTATACAGTAACTTCTTCGGTCGCGAAGACATGTACACTATACCTAAAGCGCCTTGTTCTTTCGCATTGGTCTCGATTTCAACAGCATTGATGTACTCTAAGAAAAGCTCGGTCAAGTTGGTCATTTCTTGCGTTTCAACCAGCACATATTTACCAGAAACATCTCCTGCGTTTTCGAACGCTGCTGCTGTTCCATCACCTACAAAAATCAATTCTGCACTCAAGCCTTCTTCTGAGGTTCCTGTGCTAAAAGCACGACAAGTAATTCTGGGACTCCAATCGCTTCCTCCCGTGATGCTGGCCGATGCTGATCGCTCATGCCATTTACGCGGCATAGGTAATTCCTCTTTCCAAGCCTTTACGCCAATGGCTTCCAATTTCTTCATTGTCCACTCCACTGCTTCCATATTGGGCTCGGTTCCCGTAACTCGGCCTCCAATTTCATCGCATAACTCGTGCAAATCTGCCATGATCGGTGTTTCACTCATCAGTTGCTCCTTCAAAAAAGAAGAATCGTCTATTTGTCCGAAAAACGGCAATGACAGCAGCAATAAAAGGGCAAGAATGACACGTTGTAGGTTTTCCATCGTTTTTATTTATTACAAATAAAAAAAGCAATGATGCTCTAGGAACTAAAGTAGCAACTTTTTGTTTTAACTAAGTAGCGCAAGTGAAAAGATAAGGAATGGAATGAAACACGATTTTAATCGATTGGCTAAAACCATAGTCCAATCAGCAAGCGATCATTTATTACGCTTAACCCTTTAAGACTTTATTATGAAAGCGAGATTAATTATAGCCCAGAAAGAATTTGTTGTTATGCGAGACATCAGCCAAGAAGAATGCTGGTGGTTAGAACGGCCTATATTTAAAGGAGAGGTCGTGTACCAAAGTCTCGATTACAAGGCGCATGAAATATCGCCTATAGGTGTAGCTGTGACCAGTCATCCAAACACCAATTTTCCGTACTTTGAATTGCCTAAGAAAGCTTTGCTTGAGCTTTCGAGAAATTGATTTATTTCGCTGCAATTTTTATGCTCTGACGAAAATCTTTTGCCAGAAGCAATTCCAAATTTGTAAGTACAATTTCGCCCATAGAATTGCAATCGTGAAAGACTTCATTCTTATGATGTTTGGCTAGCTCTGTTCGTAATTGCACTACTTTTTCGGGCGTAGAAATTGTATCGCTTTCCATCAAGCGAATTAATTTATTTAAACGTACTCTTGCGTTTTTTACACGAGCTGCAATAAGGCTGCGCTCTTCTAACTGGTATTGCCGAACGGTTTCGGGCGACATGTACTTTATCCCTAATTCTATGATTGGATTATTGTCCTTAAAATATTGGGGCAAGTAAAAATTCTTTCGTCCCTCGTATGATTGCTGATCGAAATCAATTGCTCGCAGTCGAAATTGAGAGCCTTCAATGTCAGGCGTAATATCTACCACAAAATTATAGGAACGCATATCTCCGAGTAATCGAATAAAGCAGCGCTCGTTAAACTTTACAAATTCCTTTGCGATTCGTATCTGATTAAACTCTGTGTCTTCTAAATAATCTTTAATAAAAACATCACCAGGCAGGCCAGCAATATGTTCTTCTACTAAAGTGTTTTTTGATAAAAAATAAGTCACTCGGTTCGGAGACAGCAAGTCTTCTAATTCCAATCCATAAACACGGGAAGCGTCTGCTTTTTTAATATAAAAATGATCGTAATTATCATTTAATCGATTGATAATTCGGATGCGAAAAGGCTTCGAATTTCCAAACGTACAATAATCAATTCTTGCTATGGTAAGATGCTCTAATACTTCTGTATCTCCATCGGTTTTTAAAAGAGCATAAATTCTTCTCAAAGAATTAAATAACTCCTCACGATCAAATTCATTGTAAAAAACAGTTTCCCATAAAGTATCCACTCCATGATAATCGATCAAAGGCATGGAAGTCGAATAACGAGTTAAGTCATGATATTCCAATTGCAGGTCTGTTGTTCGATTGTAATCGTTCAAATATTGACGCAACTGATCATTGACCAGGTAAGTATCTTTTTTCTTCGATGGTTGATTCTCTACCATGAAAGTGGGCTGTTTATTAATAAAAAAATCTCCTTTGTGTTCAGGAGAATGTGGTATAAGCAAAAAGTACCGCAGGATTGCTCTCTACGGTACTTTTTTATTGTAATAAATAGAATTTAGACAGTCATCAAACGACGGAATTCATCCATTCGCTGATCAATGTCTGCCTTTGTAATTTCTAACAATCTGTTCGGGCCAAATTTCTCCACACAGAAAGAAGCCATTACCGAGCCAGTTAAAACAGCTTTACGCATGTTCTCAAAGGAAACATCTCCACTTGCTGCGATATGCCCCATAATTCCGCCTGCAAAGGTATCACCTGCTCCTGTTGGATCGAAGACCTCCGCTAAAGGCAATGCTGGGCAGCTAAAAATTTGATTCTCTCCAAAAAGCAAAGCTCCGTGCTCTCCTTTCTTAATGATGAGGTACTTAGGCCCCATTTCAAAAATGGCTGCCGCTGCCTTCACAAGAGAATGCTCTCCGGATAATTGACGTGCTTCTTCATCATTGATGGTTAAAACATCAATGTGCTTCAATACCGACTTCACCGAATCCATGGCAATGTCCATCCAGAAATTCATGGTATCCAACATGATCATATCTGGACGTTCTTCCAATTGGTCGATTACCTTCATTTGCAGATTAGGATCAATATTTCCTAACATGACATATTTAGCCTTTCGATAAGCCGCCGGAAGTACAGGGTCAAAATTTGCCAAAACATTTAGGTCGGTTACCAAGGTATCACGGCTAATCATGTTCTCATGGTAGCGACCAGACCAGAAAAAGGACTTCTCTCCCTCAATAACTTGCAAACCTTCGGTATCAATGGCTCGTTTGTGAAACTCTGCTATCATTTCATCAGGAAAATCATCCCCAACCACTGAAACTATCTGATTTTCCTTATAAAAGTTTGAAGATGCTAATGTTATGTATGTCGCTGAACCACCAACTACTCGATCTACCTTGTCATAAGGCGTCTCAATGGCATCAAATGCTACGGTTCCTACGGTCAAAAGACTCATCGCTGTAAAAATTTATTTAAAAAAATTTCAATTTCTGTCCACAAAGATTGCCCGTTTTCGTCGGAAAGCCTAAATTTGCAGACCCAAAACGAAATTAATTGTCCAAAAGACTTTTACTTTCGCGGTGAGTTTCCTCCATAGCTCAGTTGGTTAGAGCGGTTGACTGTTAATCAATAGGTCCCTGGTTCGAGTCCAGGTGGGGGAGCTGAAAAGGGCTGATTCTTTATTGAATCAGCCCTTTTTAATTTTAGCCATCTCAATACCTAAAGGCTATTGTTCTTCTCACATAATCTCCTTATCTAGTAGTAAGCTTTCCTTGAAAAGTTTTTGAAATGACGCCTTTTCGCTACGCTATCTTGCTAATCATTCTAGGAGCAATCTCCTTGGCTTCCGTTTGGACAAACAGCAATTCTTGGCTCTCGACCATCTTCGGCTTCGGTGGATTTATCAGCATAATCCTTGGTTTGACCTTATTAGGGCGCGTAGCTGATGCCGACTTGCAAAAGGACTTGCAGAAAGCCTATGATCCAAACCTTGTCTACAGCGAGAAACGCTTGAGCTACTTGAGTTTCTTCTCTGGCAGTATGATGATCTTCCTCTTTTTCGTCCTTCGCATTTCCCAATTCTGGTTTTGCAGCTTAGTCAATAAACTTTGGTTCGTAATCTCTATAGGAGCTTCTTCTATTTTACTTGCCTTTATTCTAGTGCATTTTCTTTATCATCGAATTCCAGAACTTCAAGCTGCTACGGAAAAATCGATTTCGTCTGTTGTTTGTTTCTTTATCGGATTTGCTTGTCTGGGCTTTTTCATCTTTTTCGGCATTCAATTTATTTCCGCTCAAAAACAGGCTCCTTTGAAACGCCCCTATTTATTACACGAGAAAATTTATCCTCATTCAAAAACAGAGTCTCTCATTATCGAAATAAATGAATCGAAAAGAACCTTTGGCTCTTCTATTGAAGATTGGATTCGACTAGAAACTGGAGATTCGATCATGGTAGACGTTCATCGAGGAATTTTGGGATTCGAGCATTTTTTTAAATTCCAGCCCGTTAAAGAAAAAGAACAATTTATTATCGATCAATAGCAATTCTTTCTGTCCATGTTTGATCGTTTCCTTTTATTTCCAATAAATAAACGCCCGTATTTATTTTAGAAACATCTAATTGCACAGTCTCCTTTCCTTGTCTTCTTTTTCGAAATAAATACTTCTCCCTTTTAAATCAAAAAGCCTGATTTCAACTTCTTCTTTGTGTATATTTTCTAAATAAATATTAAGTACATCACCAGCTGGATTAGGAAAAATTTGCCGAGCATACTTGAAACCTGAATAAACAATTCCAGTTGTTGTTGTATCTACAAATCCAGTATCTACAGGAGTTGGAGGAGGCAGGATCGTACTATCCATTACAATTAACTCGTCTCCTATTTCATATTCATCGTAAATAAAATAAAATAACACAAAAACATCTCGTCTGTAGTTTTCGGTCCTACAGAAACATCAATTGGAGGATCATTCGGATTGTCATGATTTGCGCTTGTATTATCGTAAACACCTTCAGATTTAATCGTAGCTCCTTGGGGAATTACTTCCACCATCGGGTAAGTATAATATTTCAGCCAGTGAAAATCCCAATGTGGAATATCAATTAATGGTATTGAATCACCAGCTGCCGTTTCGTACCAAACTTTATAAGATTTTCCTAAAAAATGCATGTGTGGGCAAATAGAAACAAGGAATAGTGCTTCTGGAATTGGTCCTAATTCTTGATGAAAAGTTACGGTTTCATTAGCAGGAATAAAAAGAGGACCATCGACTAAAATGGGTGCCGATTGTCCCAATAACCAACCCACATTTACACCTCTTGCATTGCCCTCTTCCTTAAGAAACTGCAAATTCATTTTTGTGCTATCGGTTAAACCTATACCTCCTGGGCCGTAGTGTATTTCAATAACGAAATCGGCACCTGGTGGTATTTCAATTCCTCAGTTTTCTGGATAGCGAGCAATATTTGCTCCGGGCTGCCAAGCATTCATGTAGTGACTGTAGGTGGGCGAACCTGTATCATTACCAAAACCAGGAAGTGGATCTCCTTGATCGTTGAGGTAAGAATTTCCTGTGAGATCGTAAGAAATATCGGCATGATGCACCACTTGATCTAATCCAGGAATGACTTCTATTTTACTCACGTAAACTGGCTCTTCAAAATTGGTCTTCACAACGAACCATCTGTATTCATCCAAATTGCTCTGCAGAGTATAAGGTTCAATAGCGACAACAAAATCAATGGTATCAAGCAGGCTACCGCTTTCTTGAAAATTGGGTGGTACTGGCGCTTCAAAAGGGTCTCCTATCGGCATATCGGCAAAAACCCAATCATGTATAGCTGCTAATTCCTCATCCGAAAGAATTGCTTCATCGATAAAATGGCGATAATTGGGATCTGCTGGCCAAGGAGGCATACTGCGATGGTGTACTACATCATCGAGGAGCCAAGCCAAATTAGCGACTTGCTCATAATTCATCAAAGGAAAGGGTGCAATGGCTCCTTCGTGGTGACAAGACGAACAATTGTTGTAAATAATTTCGGCGATGTTGTCGCTCCAAGTATTTTGACCATCTAAGGCAATACTTAAAGCGAGTAAGATGACAGAAATTATTAGTTGCTTCACTTCTTTAAGATGTAAAATTTCAAAGCCCCTGCTAAAATCATGGCTTCACTAGGGCATTGCTTCGACACGAATTCCAGCCTCCCGAAGCAAATTAATCACCCCTTGATCACCCGCCAAATGCCCTGCCCCTACGGCAAAAAAGCTGGGTTTCTTTTTGGCGAATTGAAGAATGGCTTCTATCCAATTTCGGTTTCTATTGTCCAGCATAGATGTTCTGGCTTGCTCATCTAGTTCTTGGACAGAATAGTCATACAAAGCTTGAATATCCTCTTCCATGTAAAGTTTGATCATAGAATCAAACTCAGCTGTGCTTTCGTCTTGTTGTTTTAGACTTTCAATAATTTCTTGCATTTGCTCCTCATAAGGTACCGCATCCAAAGCACTCATTTGATCCTGCACCGATTCTAAGCCTTCTATGTTTATTTCCTTTTCTGTGGCCATTGCCATGAACTCTTCTTCAAAACTTGTACTTGGTTCGTCCATCATGCCTTCCGCCAAAAGTGCAGTTAACATGATAGGCTTCATACTTTTCACTAGCTCAAAGGGGAAGGGAAGCTGTGATTTTGCAAGCGCATTTTCCACCATTTTTTGTTCTTCTTTTGTGAGGAAATCCTCCATGCTTTGTCCGTCTTCCATTTGCATGACTGCCATCATTTGAAAAAGCATCATCGGGTCATCCATATCCAGTTCAAGTATTAGTTGTTCGCAGGCTTGAAAGGCTGTTTTATCAACTTCCGACAAACTAAAGTTTGATCGCGGAATAATATGGATGGTTCCAAACAAGTAGCTTTCTTGTAAACCCTCCCCGGAAATCTTCCAAAGTGTTGATTTTTCTAAGTTGTCTTTACCGCCTACAATGCTTTGGGATGACTTACAACCAGGGCTCAACAAGAGAATCATCGATGCAGCAAAAATGCAAACGAATGAAATGCTTTGTTCAATGTATTTTTTCATAATTAGATTTTATTCTTTGGATTGAAACAAATTAATATGACTTATAAAATTTTGTATCGATGTCATCCTCAACGGAACGTCTCCGAAGTTCGAAGCTCTACAATATCCTTGCTTTATTTTATAAACTTAAGTGTGCTAAAGAATGAAACAATTGACTCATTCACAACGGATAATAAGCAGGATAGGACAATCGCGATAACAATTTGATCTTTGCGAGGATAGTCTCACGATTGTCTTTATGTGCAAATGTTTGGAGTCTAAATCGCCGCAGTGAGTAGTGCGTTGCGGCGGTTTACTTCTCCTGCATAATTTTCTGAAAAGCATACATTTCATCCCTAAGTCTAGCTGCTTCTATAAAATTAAGATCCTTAGCAGCTTTCTGCATTCGCTTCTTTGTTTCTTTGATAGCACGTTCTAATTGATTCTTGTCCATATATTGAACGATAGGATCCGCTGCTATGTCTGTATCCTTTGGTCCTGTGTACGCTTGTGGAGCATCAGGTCTAATTTCTAAGACAGCAGTCTGGCTTCTAATTTGGTCGTCACTTTTTCTAACGGTCGTAGGCGTAATTCCATGCTTTTCATTATACGCCATTTGCTTTGCACGCTTCCTGTTGGTTTCATCGAGGGTTTGTTGCATTGATTTAGTGATTTTATCAGCGTACATTATTACTCTACCATTGGAGTTTCGCGCTGCTCTACCTGCAGTTTGAATGAGCGATCGAGCATTTCGTAAAAAACCCTCTTTATCCGCATCTAGAATGGCCACCAAGCTAACTTCAGGTAAATCCAGGCCTTCTCTTAATAAATTAACTCCAACTAAAACATCGTATTCTCCCAAGCGTAAATCTCTAATTAATTCCACCCGATCCAAGGTATCGACTTCAGAGTGAATGTACCTACTTCGAATGTCAATCCGTTGTAAATATTTTTGCAATTCCTCCGCCATTCTTTTAGTAAGCGTTGTGACCAATATTCGTTCATCTTTTACTGCTCTTTTATTTATTTCCCCAACCAAATCATCCACCTGTCCATTGATAGGTCTGATTTCAATCGGCGGATCCAACAATCCAGTCGGTCTTACTACTTGCTCTACAAATACTCCTTGTGATTGCTCAAACTCATAATCGGCAGGAGTGGCAGAAACAAAAACCATTTGATTTAATAATTCATCAAATTCATAAAAATTCAGAGGTCTATTGTCCATTGCTGATGGAAGCCTAAATCCATAATCCACTAAATTCAATTTTCGGGCACGGTCTCCTCCATACATGGCCCCTACTTGAGGAATGGTAACATGACTTTCGTCTACCATTAATAAAAAATCATCCGGGAAATAATCCAGCAAGCAAAAGGGCCTATCTCCAGGGTTTCGTCGATCTAAAAATCGTGAATAGTTTTCAATACCTGAACAATAACCGAGTTCTCGGATCATTTCCAAATCCATTTCAGTACGTTCTTTTATTCTTGCTGCTTCTATGTATTTATTTGTTTCTTCAAAATATTTAACCTGCCCAGTCATTTCATCTTGAATTTCGTGCAAGATTTCTTTGAATTTATTTTTTGGTGAAACATATATATTGGCTGGAAAAATAGCGATCGCATCTTCCGAATTAATTCGCTTTCCACTTTTGGGTTCAATACTTTCTAAGTCTTCTATTTCATCACCAAAGAAAGTAATTCGGTAAGCGTGATCTGCATAGGGTAAAAACACGTCTACAGTATCTCCTTTAACGCGAAAGTTTCCTCTTTGAAAATCGCCCGTAGTTCGAGAATATAGACTATCAACAAGCGCAAATAAAAGGGAGCGCTGACTGATTTCTTGCCCTTTTATTAAGCGAATTATTTTGTCTTTGTAGGCCGCTGGGTTGCCCAAACCATAAATACAACTCACCGAAGCCACTACTACAATATCTCTTCGCCCCGTCAAGAGTGAAGTGGTTGTTCGCAATCGCAACTTTTCGATTTCTTGATTGATCGAAAGATCCTTTTCTATGTAGGTACCAGATGTGGGAACGTATGCTTCGGGCTGATAGTAATCGTAATAACTAACAAAGTACTCGACAGCATTATCGGGAAAAAATTGCTTGAACTCTCCGTAAAGCTGTGCTACCAAGGTTTTGTTGTGGCTAAGGATTAATGTGGGCTTAGCAACCTCTTGAATTACATTCGCCATGGTAAAGGTTTTACCTGAACCAGTGACTCCTAAAAGGGTTTGTGCACGATCGCCTCGATTGATTCCTTCGACCAATTGCCTTATCGCTTCGGGCTGGTCTCCTGCCGGCTGAAAATCTGAAATGAGCTTGAACTCCATAGATCAAATATAAAGTGCAAAGAGTTGCATTAACTTTGCAGAATGGATTTTAGTAAAATAGTTGCAATTAATGGAAAGCCTGGGCTTTTTGAAGTAGTTGCTCAAAGGAACAATGGATTGATTGTTCGATCATTCTTAGACAAAAGAAGTACCTTCGTAAGTATTAATACTCATGCATTTTCTCTTTTGGATAGTGTGGCCATTTACACCTACGAGGATAGTGAGCCATTAGATAATGTGATGCGAAAAATGCGCGATCAGGAGTCAACGACACCAATTCCCCCGCCTAACAGCGACAAGCAAGTCTTAAGAGATTATCTGGATGTGATTTTACCTGAGCATGATGAAACTCGTGTTTATGCTAGTGACATCAAGAAGCTGATCAAGTGGTTCCTTTTATTGCAAGAACACAATGCTATTCCCGAAGAGAAAACAGCCGAGGAATTAGCTGCTGCAGCCGAAGAAGCCGCAAAGAAAGCCAGTGAATAGACCTACATAAAGTATTGACGCCCAATATTTTATTAATAAATAATTGAGCAATAATTGTATTTCAGGAAAAGATCGAAAGAAGAGATGATAACATTTAGGGTACCTGTGGTTGAAAGAAGTTTTCTTTCTAGTGATATTGTTTTAAATGACTGGGAACAGCTAGAACCTATTTTTAAAGACCTTTTAAATAGGAACATTGATCAAGAAGAAAGTTTTCATCAATGGATGAGAGACGACAATGAATTTCAATGTGCACTGCAAGAATACATCCGATGGATCATGATCCACTCTTCTTGTGATACAGAGAATAAGGAGCATCAAGAAGCGCAAGCTTACTTCTTCAAGGAGTTGAAGCCGAAGATGGATCCACTCTTTCAAGAGCTTTCGGAAAAATTTCTCGCCTCTCCTTTCACTGAAAAACTTGATGAGCAACAGTTCGGGATGATGATCAAGCGCTTGCGAAACAAGCAATCCCTCTTTCGAGAAGAAAACATCGATTTGATCGCCGAAGAAACGGTGCTTTCTAGAAAGTATCATGAGATCAGTGGTCGAATGACGGTTCGATGGGAAAAAGAAGATCTTTCCATGCATGAGGCGATGTTGCTTTTGCAGAATTCGGATCGAGGATACAGAAAAGAGGTTTGGACAGCAATTCAAGCTTCTTGGCGAAAATCGCGCGAGGAGTTAGAAGATTTGTTCGATAAGCTAATTAGCTTGAGACATCAAATTGCACTTAACGCAGGTTTCGAAAATTTCAGAGATTACAAATTTGCTGATCTCGGTCGCTTCGATTACAGTGCTGAAGATTGTTTCGAAATGCATCATGCTATTGAGAAGCAAATTTTGCCTTTGATCGATCAGTTCAAGAAGGATAAATTGGAACGTTTGGGCTACGACACATTGAAGCCTTGGGATTCAATGGTAGACGGAACGGATCATGAGCCGTTGCGACCTTTCGAGGATGAAAAAGATTTTATCAAAAAGTCTATTGATTGCCTGAGACGAACGGATGACTATTTTGCTAAATGTTTAGAAACAATGGCAAATATGGATCGTTTGGATTTGGTGGCAAGAAAAGGAAAAGCTCCTGGTGGATATAATATGTCATTGCCTGAGTCTGGCGTTCCTTTCGTATTCATGAACGCCAACAATCACATTCGCAATGTGAAAACGATGGTACATGAAGCAGGTCATGCGGTACACAGTTTTTTGGTAAATTCGATCCCTTTCGAAGGCCAGCGTTCTCTTACTTCTGAAATTGCTGAGTTGGCAGCGATGAGCATGGAGCTTTTCACTTTGGAAAACTGGAAGGATACTTTTTTTGAGACCGAAGATGAAATGCAACGGGCAAAAAAGTATCAGTTAAAGAACATTCTCGAGATGCTTCCTTGGATTGCTACTATTGATGCTTTCCAGCATTGGTTGTATACCAATCCGACCCACAGTCGGAGCGAACGCGCCGAAGCATGGAAAAAAGTAAACCTTCGCTTTTCCTCTTCTGTTTTCGATTGGGAAGGAACTGGAGATTTCCAAGAAATGATTTGGCTTCGTCAATTGCATTTATTCCTTGTTCCCTTTTACTACATCGAATATGGAATGGCACAATTGGGTGCTGTGGCGATGTGGCGAAATTATTTGAACGCGCCTGAGAAAACCATTGAGGAATATAAAACGGCTTTAAGCTTGGGCTATACCGTTCCTATTAAGGAGATTTACGAAGCTGCTGGAATAAAATTCGACTTTTCAGAAAGCTACATAAAAGAACTTAGCGATTTTTTAGGAAATCAACTTTCTACGATATCCGAATTAGAACCCGCTTAGATCGATTTGTCTTTCAATTAATTGGCGTTTGTAGACTCGTGCGCTTTTGAGTTTCTTTTACTAATAAAAGCGTCCTCTATTCTATTGAAAAGGGTACAACTGCTTCCGTATCCCAACCGGCTCGAATACTAATTTCTGCAGTGGGAGAATAAACGGGTTCGGGCTGTAATGCTTGAGAGTAGTCTCCTGGATCCCAGCGACCGTTTGCATTGATATCTTCAACCACGAGTATTCTTCCTGTTCCGGGGCGAACACCTTTCAAAAGCATGGTATCATTGGTAATTGTTCCTTCTGTTAAGACAGTTCCTGCAGGATTTTTTAAGCTGTATAAAAACGAAGCTCCCTCTTCCCAATCAGGAAAGTAGAGTTGAAGATCTCCATAATCATCTTGTGTTCGCAATCGCACTTGAAATCGCAAGGTATCCAGGACAGGGCGATCAAACAAATCTCTGACCGCTTCAGGAATCGCTTCTATTTGATAGACGGCTCCTTCTTCCCATGCATAGGAAAAGGAGATTATCTTACCATTTGCCGAGGCAACTGGTAATTCAGATAAAGCTGTAGAGTCTTTGCTGAATTTTATTTGGAAACCTGGAGTTGGTAGGATTGGGTATTCAAATTTTACTTGCACAGAATCTCCTTTTTCTAATAAGACAACTCCTTCTTTTATCTGAGCAATCGAAAACTTATTCTGTTGTAAGCTGTCTTTTTCAAAATCCGATTTGAATCGAAGTGTGTCTATATTTTTCTCGTCCATTTTTAAAATGGCTTGCTCTGGTTTTTGACCCGATTCAAATTTGTAGTAGACATGAAATTCACCTGACTTTGCTGTTGGTAAAATTTGGGAAGGGACATTTATAGTATCGTTCAGCCATTCCAGTTTAAATTCCTTTTCATTGACGGGTCCCTTTAAAACCAAGATATCTTTTCCTAAGGAGATTGTTTTCTTTTCTACAAAAACGATGTTGGTATCCTTCACCGAAAAGAGATACATAGAGTAATTGTTCAAGCTGTCGGGAATGCTGATCGTTGCATCACGAAAAGCAATGGCTTCTGTCCTTTGGCTGTAAAAGAAATCAAAATCATCATCTTGTAAGGCGGTTAACAGATATTCTCCTGGGGCTACATTTCCAATTTTCCAATTTCCCGACTTGTCTGTTTTACTCAAGTAAAGGGGCGGCTGAGTTTCGAATACAGCAGGATTTTCAGAATCGTACAAGCCGACAATAATTCCTTCTTGAGCTTTCAAACTTTCTGCATCAAGGACGTTCCCAGAAATTTCTAAGGTGTCCAAGATTGGCCCCGTAGAAAAGCTTAGCTGTAGTCCAGCCATTTCATTTCCTTCATTCAAGTCTTTTACTACAGAACCAAAATCGATGGAGTAGGTAGTACTATCTCTAAGGGCTTCCTTAAAATTTAATATGACTTTCTTCCCTCGCACTTTCAGCTCAGGTCGCTCTTTCATATAAGGACTAATCAAAATGTCTTGAGTGTTCCCAAGTTGGACAAATTCATCGAAGGACAGCTCGATCGAGTTGCCGGAAAAATTCACCTGCTTATCTTCCGGATTGCCCTTTAGTATTTGAGGTGCTGTGCTGTCTTTGGCTCCACCCGTTGGGCTGACAATTTTAGCACATCCAAAGAATAGACAAGCGATGCCTAAAATTAAGATTGCATAAGAAGAAAGTCGTTTAATCATCCTCGTCCTAAGTGAACCATCAGTACAGAAATATCGGAAGAAGAAACTCCACTTATGCGAGTGGCTTGTCCTAAAGTTTCTGGACGTACTTTTTTCAATTTCTCTTTTCCTTCAGAAGATAGAGATTGTAAGAGATCGTAGTCAAAATCAGAACGAAGGCGGATGTGCTCTAATTGCTCTAGTCTTTCTGCTAGCTCTCTTTCACGTTGTATGTATCCATCGTACTTCGTCAGAATTTCTGCTTGCTCGATCGTTGGCTTATCGTAAACACTTAATGCTTCTTCGATAGCTTTAACTTTCATCAAATCGAAGATTCCCACCTCCGGTCGAAGCAATAATGGCAATATCTTCTGCTTATGCTTCAATTTAGGCGTTCCGCAAGCTTCAAGAATCGGATCTATGTCCTTAGGGTCGATCGAATGCTTATCTAAATACTTGATAATCAACTTACTATGATTGTCTTTATTTATTGCTTTGTCATAAGCTTCTTCGTCTAAGAGCCCTATTTCGAAGCCGATAGGGCTCAATCTAATATCAGCATTATCTTGTCTGAGTAAAATTCGATATTCCGCTCGAGAAGTAAACATTCTGTAGGGCTCGTTGGTCCCTTTTCCAATCAAGTCGTCGATCAGCACTCCAATATAGGCATCGGATCTTTTCAGAATTAGTGCTTCCTCCTCCTCTCCTTTGCGATGCGCATTTATTCCTGCCATGAGTCCTTGACAAGCTGCTTCCTCATAACCTGTGGTTCCATTTATTTGCCCAGCAAAAAAGAGGTTCTCCACTAGTTTCGTTTCTAAGCTTTGCTTGAGTTGTGAGGGCTGGAAAAAGTCGTATTCGATAGCATAGCCAGGGCGAAACATTTTGACGTTCTCAAAGCCCTTTACCTTTTTCAATGCTTCATACTGAACACTCTCAGGCAATGAAGTGGAGAAGCCGTTGACGTATATCTCGCAAGTATTCCAACCTTCCGGTTCAACGAACATTTGATGGCGATCTCTGCTGGCAAAGCGGTCTATCTTGTCTTCAATAGAAGGACAATAACGTGGGCCAATACCTTGAATCCGACCATTAAACATAGGTGATTCATCGAAGCCTTCTCTCAGTGCATCATGCACTTCAGGGCTTGTATAAGTAATGTGGCAGCTCAGTTGCTTCCTTGGAAGCGATACTGTATTGTTTGAAAAGGGTACAATCTCTTCATCTCCTTTTTGTTCTTCCATCTTTGAATAGTCCAAGGAGCGCCCATCAACTCTTGGCGGGGTTCCTGTTTTCATTCTGCCCGATTCAAAACCTAGATCTACTAATTGACCCGTTATTCCTGTTGAGGCTCTTTCTCCTACTCTACCTCCTCCAAACTGCTTTAAACCCACGTGAATAATTCCATTCAAGAAGGTTCCATTGGTAAGAACAACTGACTTTGAATGTATCTCCAGGCCCATTTGTGTGGTTATTCCTCTACAGATACCCTTCTCTACAATTAGGCCTGTGACCATTTCTTGCCAAAAATCTACATTAGGTGTCTCTTCTAGCAACTGTCTCCAGTAGCTAGCGAACATGTGGCGATCATTCTGGGTACGCGGGCTCCACATGGCAGCTCCTTTAGAGCGATTGAGCATACGAAATTGCACCATAGAATAATCGGATACCTTCCCAGAATATCCACCCAAGGCATCTATCTCTTTCACTATTTGCCCTTTGGCAACTCCTCCCATGGCAGGATTGCAAGACATCTGCCCGATGGTTTGCATATTCATGGTGACCAGCAAAACTTTAGATCCTAAGTTTGCTGCTGCAGCTGCAGCCTCGCATCCCGCGTGGCCCGCGCCTACTACTATTACATCGTATTTCTTAAACATCGAATTATGGCCAAAAGTAAGCATTTTATTGCCGCCGCGCATTCATCGAGTCTATCGCAAATGCCCATTAACAGGGACCTTTCATCACTTTAAGCTATATTGACCTTGCAATTGTTTCACGTGGAACACATCTAATTCGAAAGGCATAAACCAAAGACCGATTATGTGCATATGAAACAAAATAAATACAAAAGGAACAATGTTCCACGTGAAACATTAACATGAAAGTTGGACTATACTTTGGCTCATTCAACCCTATCCACATGGGACATCTTATCATCGCTAGCTATCTAATAGAAGCCAAGCAACTCGATCAAATCCGTCTAATCATAAGTCCTCTCAATCCTTTCAAAGAATCCAAAGACCTTCTTGATCACCATGATCGCCTACTTTTAGCACAAGCCGCTCTCGCAGGTCAAGAGAAAATCCTCGCTAGTGATCTAGAATTCGACCTGCCTATTCCTTCCTATACCATAGACAGTCTGAAAGCTCTAGAACGGCAAGAACCCAATAATCAGTACTCCCTCATCATGGGAGAAGACAATCTCGAACACTTTCATAAATGGAAGGAACATGATCTCTTAGTCGAAAAGCTAAAGAATATCTTTGTGTACCCCCGAATAGGATACAAAGGTCAGAAATATCGTGGCCAGGGAGCGATAACAACAGTCGATGCTCCTATCATCGAACTTTCCGGGACCGCAATAAGAAGGCGCATAAAGGAAGGGGAAAGCGTGAGCTATTGGGTACACCCCAATGTAGAGTGTCTACTGTATAAAAAAGGCTTCTACAAGCAATAGGAATCCTAATACAGATTTAATGGAATCCCCTGCTTCTTCAAGTCGAAATACTTCCGTCCGTCAAAACGAAAAAGGCTCGCAGGCCGCCCAACATTCCTTTTGAGTTTTTCTTCCAACTCTACAAGAATTCCACTAGCAACAAATTTCTTCTTAAAGTTTCTGCGATCCACCTCACGATCCAATACAGTAGTATAAACTTCTTCTACAGAACTAAAAGGAAAGCGGCTCTCTAGTAACTCGAAAACCAAAGGTTCTGAACGAAACTTTTGGCGAATACGCTCCAAAGCCATTCTGACCATATCTTTCATGTCGAAAGGCAAATCATCAACATCTTTGCAATCCCTCCATTCACGTCCGCTCAAGGATCTATCTGGTCGCAAAAGAGCAAAATAAACCACCGACAGTTCACGCTGTCCATATTTACGATTAGGCAGTCCAAAGGCATACAGTTGTTCCAGGTAGTTTATTTTGAGCCCCTCTTGCTTAACAGCGCGAAAAGCAGCGGATTCCAAAGACTCTTCTTCCAAAACAGGAACCTCTGGTAGCATTGGCCCACTTGAACTCGAACCACAAAACACTTGCAATTGAGCATCTTCATAACGAAACACTACAACTGAAACCACAACCTGTATATTCTGCCTCATAATTCTCTCTACAATTTATCGAATACTATAAAGACAAGTACCCCAATAACACCTCTAGCAAACAACAAGATTCCTGCCTAAAGATAGAATTCATATACATTCTTTCCCTTCAGCTCTTTACATATATCTACTCCATATTATATAACAAATAATTAATCTTGTGGTTTCGAATAATTGCTAGTATTTTGCGTGCATTAAAGCCCACAACCACAAGCCTATAAATGACTGAGAAGCCGATCATAAATCGAGTTGCACAAAGTGCTCTCATCACGATAAATCCGAAAGACTTTCTTCCCTCTCTCAAAGATTGCATTGCCCTAGACTTAGAACCATTTCTATTTCGTGGCCTTTTACTAAAGGAGAAAGAGTTCAGAACTGCCGTTACAGAATACGATTGGTCCGCTCATGCAAATCGAATTACTTGTGTTTTTTGCTCAACCGATGCGATCGTTCCTCATTGGGCTTACATGCTTGTTGCTTCAAAGCTTCCACAATCAAAAGTCTACTTTGGCAAAATAAAATCAGTCAGCCAAAAGATAAGTATCGAACAAATTCGTTCTATGGATGTAAGTCCCTACGTGGGTAAAAAGATCATTCTGAAAGGTTGCGCTGACCCCCAAGTCAATCAGCAGACCTATTTAGAATTAACAAAAAAGCTATTGCCTGTTGTTCAAAGTCTTATGTATGGCGAAGCCTGTTCTACTGTCCCAATCTATAAAAAATAACACCTTGAAATATATTATCAGCACCATAGCCCTTTTACTATTCCTCTTTCTTAGCGTTTCATTAGCAACAGGAACCGAGAATCCCGATCCCAGCTCAGATTATGTTGTAGAATCTACAAAATCTACTGAGTCCGAGAAAACAAAAAAAACACCTGCCTCAAGATACAGCGATCAAGATATCCACCCGCCTGCGATTCCCTCCTTTATGGAACTGGGAGGTGAAGCAGTTCCTTTACATGATGAAGATGTACGCGAAAGACTCGATCGAGAAATCCTGGTGAACACTTATTGGCATTCCAAGACACTACACATGATGAAACTTTCTCACAAGTTTTTCCCTGTGATCGAACCTATACTCGCTCAACATGGCGTTCCTGACGATTTCAAGTACTTGGCAGTTGCAGAAAGTGGTTTACTAAATGAAACATCTCCAGCAGGTGCAAGAGGTCCTTGGCAATTCATGAAAGCAGCGGCCAAACAATACAACTTAGAAGTAGCTACTGAAGTCGATGAACGATATCATCTAGAGAAAGCGACACATGCGGCAGCACGCTACCTCAAAGACGCAAAAGCATCCTTAGGATCTTGGGCACTTGCTGCAGCCGCATATAATGCTGGAAACAGTGCGATCAAAAATCAAATTTCTAAACAAGGTGTTGATAACTACTATGATCTTTACTTAACCACAGAAACAGGACGCTACGTTTTTCGAATACTTGCTATTAAAGAAATTCATTCTAATCCCACGAATTACGGGTTCTTTTTGGATCAAGAAGATATGTACAAGATGCCTATTACCACAGAAGTTACCGTGGGATCAATTCCAAACATTCCTCAATTTGCGAAAAAATATGGAACGACCTACAAGCAGGTAAAAGTGCTTAATCCCTGGTTACGCAGCAACACCTTATCAGCACGTAAAAGCGGTAAAAAATATACCGTCAAACTGCCCCTGTAAATACTAGCCTCTTTTACTAAAAAGGTAATCGAACACCTTCTGACTCGAAATAGCATAGGCCTGATCAGTCTTATGTATAGCGCGTTGATTCAATTGAACTAAGCGCTCTTCATAGGCACGCTGATCCGATTTGATTTCTTCCAATATCAATTCGATGCCCTTCTCCTCCGAAAAAGAACCCCGACTTTCTTCAGGTAATAAAAAGGCGAACCTTCGCATCATTTCGTTGCTTATATAAATCGGAGCCGGCTGTTGAACTGCAGCTGCAATAGCAACAGCAGGTCCACAAGTAATCTCAAAAACCTCTCTGGCTCGCCTCAATTTCACATTCATTCTTAAAGGCCCGCCGTCCAGATCACCGGTCAATTGCACACAGTCCATTTTAGCACCTAAGAGTTTTAGTGATTGATTCAACAAGACAAAAGCCTCTCTTGATCTATCGCCCAAACCGCGCATTCCCATCACTATAGGACGAACCTCGCTGGTATGAAATCCTAAAATCATACCTTGGTGCCCATAAGAATCGTACAGCAACATATGCCAATACTCCTCGAAAAGCTTCCGATCCATGATATCCTCATGCAAAAAAGGTGGAATTATATCAACAATACGAACGCGTTTCAAGACAAGTAAGATAGGTTCATCTACAAAGGTAATTTATTCCTAATTTCAAGACGGAAACAACATCATCTTAGAATTTATATGAGAACCTTGCTTTTAATCATCAAAATCGTCCTTGCCCTTGCCTTTCTCATCGGACTCGCTCTGGGATTCTTTCTACTCTACAGCACACTAACTGATTACCGACCAGATGAAAAAACGGAGGCCGAATCTATCGAAAAGAGCAATACGAACATACAGAAAAGCGAACTGGATCTAATGATTTGGAACATCGGCTATGCCGGCCTAGGAGCTGAAATTGACTTCTTCTATGATGGTGGCACCGTTTCTATCACACCAAAACCACTTGTCACAAAGTACCTAAATGGAATTACCAGTTATCTCTCGCAACAAAAGGAGCTAGATTTTATTCTTCTTCAAGAAGTAGATTTTGCTTCTAAACGGAGTCATTATACTCAAGAAGATGAACTCATCATGAAAGAACTTCCCGAATTCAATTCTTGCAGAGCTACAAACTTCAAGGTCAAATATGTCCCAAAACCCTTTACCAATCCGCTTGGTCGAACATTCAGCGGTTTACAGACGCTCTCTCCCTACTCTTCTGTAGAAAATACACGATATCAATTTCCCGGCAATTTCTCTTGGCCAGTTGGTCTCTTTTTCCTTGATCGATGCTTCCTTCTTCAGCGCTACCCCGTAAATGGAAAAGAACTTATTGTCATCAATACACATAACTCAGCTTATGATGATGGTAGCTTAAAACAACAACAAATGGATTACCTGAAATCTACCTTAGAAAGTGAATATGCAAAAGGCAACTATGTGATTATTGGAGGAGACTGGAACCAAACACCACCCCGATACGATAACAACACCTTTCTAAAATCAAATGGTGATCAAGCAACACCACAAACTCCCGTTAAAGAAGACTACTTACAAGGTTGGAAATGGGCAGCAGACTTCTCTGTACCCACAAACAGAAAATTGAGCTCCCCGTACAATCAAGAAAAAACATTTACCACAGTAATCGACTTCTTTCTCGTCTCGCCAAATATCGAAATCTTGGAAACCAAAGGCGTCGATCTAGACTTTCAATATTCCGATCATCAACCAGTACATATTAAGATCAAACTTCTATAAGTTGTAAAAGGTACACGATCTCATAATCACATATCTTGCCATGGAATGGAGATCCTAACAAATATGCAATTCTCAGGACTCGAAAAAATCCTCGAAAAAATAAAAATAAATTAGTAATCAATTGAAAATCAACACCTAAAGAACAAAGAAGCAGCTCTACTGTTTTTTCATTTCCTCCAACAAAATTCAACTATCGAAAAGCAAGAAGAACGAGCCACTAAACTATTACAAATCAAACACTTAAGTCGCAACAAAGGACTTAACTACTGCATTTTTGCCTATTTCAACATAAACAACAAGACATTAACTCAAACTAATACTCCAGAAATTTCACAATTCCCATCAAAAAGACTCCTTCGTTAAATCAACGAGGTGAACAGTAAGCAGCTCTCCCAGTACGATAAACAGATGTGTCCAAAAAACACAAACCAAAAACAAGAATCGTCAGGAGGACAAGAGCCAGTATCAAAGAATCATAAGATACTTATGAAAATCTTCCCTAGAAGCCCGAACGAATAAAGACCAAAATTCTCATATCCTCCCCATCGTTCAAGATCGAAGAAAATATCAAATTCTCAGCGCCCCAAAAAGACACCTAAA
>CALFBW010000423.1 GCA_937951415.1 uncultured Chitinophagales bacterium
CCAAGGGTAAATCAAAGGCTTGGAGCTCGCCCGAAAAATAGGCCGTCATTTGTCGAGCGGTTTCAATCACGACTTTTGGGGCATTGCTAAGACCAGATAATGCTTCTTCCTTTTCAATGAATCCCAAATACTTAAGAGCGCTCAAGGACCCATTGAATTCCAAACGAATGATCCCTAGAGGACTGGGCAAATGGTAAATTGTCGACATCAACTCCAAAATAGCCTATTGCTGTATGAAAAGCGCTGTCTCTTTTATTTATCCTAACAACTTTTAAGTAGACAAAGCACTACCTTTGCGGCACGAAACGAAAAACCAAACAAATGGCAACAGCATTAAATACAGATTTCTTAAAGACCCTAGGTCTGGAAGGAATCAACGCAGGCGCTTCTACGGGGTCAAATTCGATCCAAGGCGGAGGAGCTATCATTGAATCATGGTCACCTGTGGATGGTGCCTTGATTGGGAAAGTAAACGGCATTACACGTGATGATTATGAAGCGGTAATTGCGAAGTCTCAGGAAGCCTTCAAAGAGTGGAGAACATGGCCTGCACCGAAGCGTGGAGAAGTGATTCGCCAGATTGGTGAAGAATTGAGAAAGTACAAAGAGCCGCTCGGAAAATTGGTGTCTTACGAAATGGGTAAGAGCTTGCAAGAAGGTTACGGTGAAGTACAGGAAATGATCGATATCTGTGATTTTGCTGTGGGTTTGAGCCGCCAATTGTATGGATTGACCATGCACTCTGAGCGCCCCAATCACCGTATGTACGAGCAATGGCATCCACTCGGCGTTGTTGGAATTATCTCTGCATTCAACTTCCCAGTAGCGGTGTGGTCTTGGAATTCGATGTTGGCTTGGGTTTGTGGTAACACTTGTATTTGGAAGCCTTCTGAAAAGACACCTTTATGTGGTGTGGCTTGTCAGAACATCATCAATGAAGTTTTCAAACGCAACGATGTGCCAGAAGGTGTAAGTTGTGTAGTTCAAGGCGATTGGCAAGTAGGTGAATTTATGTCTACTGATAAGCGCGTTCCTTTAATGTCTGCTACTGGTTCTACTCGTATGGGCAAAATCGTAGGCGCTAAAGTGGCGGAGCGATTGGGCAAAAGTTTGTTGGAGTTAGGTGGAAACAATGCCATTATTGTAACACCAGATGCCGATTTGAAAATGACCATCATTGGTGCATTGTTCGGAGCCGTTGGTACTTGTGGACAGCGTTGTACTTCTACCCGTCGATTGATCGTCCACGAAGACATTTATGATCAAGTAAAAGAAAATCTAGCAAGCGCTTACAAGCAATTGGTGATCGGAAATCCTCTAGATGAGTCGAACCACGTTGGACCGCTTATCGATAAAGATGCTGTGAAGACTTACTTGGGAGCCATCCAAGCTTGTAAAGACGAAGGCGGAAATGTTTTGGTAGAAGGAAAAGTACTAGAAGGTCCTGGCTACGAGTCGGGCTGCTACGTATCTCCCACCATTGCGGAAGCGAAAAACTCGATGGCGATTGTACAGCACGAGACCTTCGCTCCTATCTTGTACTTATTGAAGTACAGCGATTTAGACGAGGCGATTGCTATGCAAAATGATGTTCCGCAAGGCTTGTCTTCGGCAGTAATGACCAACAGCTTAAAGACGATGGAGAAATTCTTGTCTTGCGCTGGTTCAGATTGTGGAATTGCCAATGTGAACATCGGTACTTCGGGTGCTGAAATTGGTGGTGCTTTCGGTGGTGAAAAAGAAACAGGTGGCGGCCGTGAGTCGGGCTCTGATTCTTGGAAAGCCTACATGAGAAGACAAACAAACACGATTAACTACGGTGACAGCTTGCCATTGGCGCAAGGCATCAAGTTCAATTTGTAAGATTTAGCAATAAATGAGGAAGCGGGACGCCTTTTGGGTCCCGCTTTTTTATTTTCAAGTGGTCGATTTGGTTTGAATATTCCCTTCCAGCCTTTACCTTTGCATAAAATATTTGGAAAATGATCTATTTCTTAGCTGCAATCTTTTGTCTTGGCATCTTTGCCTATGTAGGTGCTTTATTGGTTTTGATTACTCCTCGAAAGACATTGGAAGAAGTACGCCACGGTGGACATGATGAGCACGATCACGGTCATGGGCACGATGATCACCACCATTAGTAGATTCATTATATCAGCACAGAAAAAGTAAGCCGCCAATTTTCCAGAAAATTGGCGGCTTTTCTGTTTGGGTAGTGTCGGGACAGGGCATGCCCTGTCCCATCATTAGGGACAGAAATATCCCATTTTCCATTCAATTTAGCCAATCACCTTCTCTATCTTCTCCATCACCTTTGGAGTTAAACGATCTACTTTATCCAAGCAGTTTAGGTTGTCCTTCAAATGCATCAATTTACTCGCCCCAAGAATTACCGTACTCACATTCGGGTTCTTCAAGCACCAAGCTAAGGCTAAGTGTGTCATACTCATGTCGAGCTTTTCGGCGATGGCTGTCAGTTTTCGCGTTTTGTTGAGTTTGTGTTCTTGTAAAACATCTTCCCGCAGCCAAGAAGACTTCTTCAAGTTCAAACGGGTCTTCCCCTTCGGATCGCCGTCGTTGTATTTTCCAGTAAGTAATCCCGAAGCCAAGGGAGACCAGATGGTGGTGCCCATTCCGAAGTTCTTGAAAATCGGAGCGTAGTCCTTTTCGAAGCGATCACGGTGCAGCATGTTGTACTGCGGCTGTTCCATAACAGGCCCAATCAAGTGGTTTTTTGCTGCAAATAAATGCGCCTCGGTGATGGCTTGTGCCGACCACTCTGAAGTTCCCCAATAGAGAATTTTTCCTTGCTGCATCAACAGGTTCATTGCCCAAACCGTTTCCTCAATAGGGGTTTCCGGGTCGGGGCGGTGACAAAAGAATAAATCTAAGTAATCTACTTGCAAGCGAGTCAAAGCTTCGTTACAAGCCTCAAATAAATGCTTGCGACTCAAGCCAGTCATGTTCGGTCGGCGATCTCCGCGCCCAAAGTAAGCCTTGCTCGAAACCACATAGCTTGAACGATCCCACTTCATTTTTTTGAGGATCTTTCCCATCACAATTTCTGATTTTCCGTAAGCATAAACCTCCGCATTGTCGAAGAAATTAACGCCATTATCGTAAGCGTGCGCCATGAGTTTCGTAGCGGTAGCATCACTGATTTGGCTGCCAAATGTCAACCACGAGCCCAGTGATAAAGCACTCACTTTTAGCCCTGATCTTCCTAGATTTCTGTATTGCATCTCCATGTTTCGAATTTACTGAAAAGTATTGGAAGGCTTTGCTAATAAATGACGAATAGAATCCCTACTAAAAGCTTCTAGAGGATGAACATTTAGCTTCGGATAGACTTATCTTTGCAGCGCTTATGACAGAATTCAAACCACGCCCCATCGAACTCATTGAATGTCCTAGAGATGCCATGCAAGGCATTACGGACTTTATCTCTACCGATCACAAGGTGGAATACATGAATCAATTGCTAAAAGTGGGCTTTGATATTCTCGACTTTGGGAGTTTTGTAAGCCCAAAAGCGATTCCGCAGATGCGCGACACCCATTCTGTCTTATCTCGCTTGAAACTGGACGAAACCACTACAGAGTTATCGGCAATAGTTGTAAATATGCGTGGCGCTCAAGCAGCTGCGGATTACGATGAGATTCGGTACTTAGGTTTCCCGTTTTCTATTTCAAACGAATTTCAATTGCGCAACACCAAGAAGACCCAAAATGAGGCGCTGAATCTCGCGGAAGAAATGCTCAACCTCTGTGAAATTTCAGGTAAATCTTTGATTGTTTATGCTTCTATGGCTTTCGGAAATCCTTACGATGAAATTTACGATGTGGCTTTAATGGAGCACTGGTTGGATCGTTTAGTGACGGCGGGGATTGAGAACATTTCCTTGGCTGATACAGTTGGAGTGGCTACCCCAGAATTAATTTCAAAAGTTTTTAATGCAGTTCATGAAGCTTTTCCAAAAGCGAACTTTTCGGCGCATTTCCATACCACTCCTGATACTTGGGAAGAGAAAATTGCGGCTGCATATGAAGCCGGCTGCCATCGCTTTGAAGGTGCACTGAAAGGTTATGGAGGTTGTCCAATGGCAAAAGATGATCTAGTAGGAAATATGCCTACAGAAAAAATGATTGCTTTCTTAGAAGCTCAGGGAGAAAAGATTCGCGTAGAAAAAGAGGAATTAGCGACAGCACTTTTGATGGCAGGAAAGGTTTTTTAAAACGAGTAAAAATTTGGTAGCAATAAATAAAATATAGCAATGGCACTTTTTCTTCTATTTCTACCTTTCTTGTTGATGTTGTTGTCTTTTTACATGCTTCGTTTTTGGAAGCACATGATTCTTTTTGCCCTACTTAATTTCGTAATTCTTGTGGCTTATGTAGTGGTTTTTAAGCTCACAAATGTAGAGCCTGATGCGTTTGCTGCAAATTTCTTTGGACGAGTTTTGACCGCCAACATTATTCATGCCGGTTTGGTTTTCGTGTTTGCGATTCTTAAGAAACGTCAAATGCGCGGGGATCTATAAATAGAAGACTTTAATCTCAATATCTGTATTTCTTCCTTTATCGTCTGTACAGGAAATTTTCACTTTCCCAGACTTTGGAGTGAAGAATAAGGATTCCTTCGCTCCTACTGTTTCGACATATTTATCATCAATAAACCAAGACAGTTTTTGCACGTCGTTTTGACTGTCCGCTTTTAATTCCAATTGCATATTGTCGAGCGGATCCAAATAATATTCCAAGCCTTCTTTTAGAGAGGTAATCTCTGGCCCTAGTTCTCCATAAATTCTGGTGCAGCTCGATTCATGAGGAGGAATACTCTTATACTGAATAAACTCTTTGTCGTAAAAACTAATAAGTGCTGGATCGAAATTGGCGTAAGGGACGGTCAGATAACTGCTGTCTGGTAAACAAGAACGGCAATAAGAAATGGTACTATCATTCGAAATAAATTGCATGGATAAATGTGTGCAGCTTTTATTTACACTCACTCCCGGAATGTAATAGTCTAGCACTTGGTCTTTGCAATAATGATCGGGAATTTCTCCGCTCACACTACAAACCCATCGTTCATCAATTTCAGCAGGAGCAGTAAACCATTGTGCAGGCATGTTCCGATCAATATTATTGAATATCTCGAATAATAGAGGAGCAGCAATAGTAGATCCCTGAATTTCTGGAACCCCTTCTCCTGAAAAATTCCCTACCCAAACCGCTACCGTATATTTATTATTGTATCCTACACTCCAAGCATCTCGCCTTCCATAGCTTGTTCCCGTTTTCCAAGCAATTTTGGGCAAGCCCGCGTCTAGGGCAAAAGTGGAAGGCAAATCAGGTCGCTGTACTTTTGATAAAATGGTGGAAAGCATGTAGCTCGCTGAGGGACTTAATATGTTTTGTTTTTTTCGACTGTTTCCCGTGTCTGTGTTTTTCATAGTTT
>CALFBW010000424.1 GCA_937951415.1 uncultured Chitinophagales bacterium
CGATTTTGAGGCTTTAAAAGCAGCTAAGCCAGAATTAGTGGAATTCTTATATCTTAATAAATACGGGAAAGAATCGCTCGATTTTTCTAATCCTACTGCTGTCAAGGTTTTGAATCAAGCTTTGTTGAAAGAACAATACGGAATTGATTTTTGGGATTTCCCTGAGCCTTTTCTTTGTCCGCCCATTCCTAGTCGTGCGGATTACATACACCATTTGGCAGATCTACTTGCAACGGAAAATTCAGGAAAGGTTCCTACTGGTAAGGAGATTAAATGTTTAGATATAGGAACAGGAGCAAATTGTATTTATCCGATCCTTGGTAATCGTGCTTATCGATGGAGTTTTTTAGGGGTTGACGTGGAGGAAGAATCCTTAATAGCTGCTGGGAACATTGTGGATTTTAATGACAGTCTAAAAGGAGAAATTCAATTGCGAAAGCAGGAAAACAAACACAACGTTTTTCACGGGATTATCGAAAGAGGGGAGTTTTTCCATGCGAGTATTTGTAATCCTCCTTTCCACGATTCTGCGGAATCTGCGAGAAAAGCGAATGCGAGAAAACGCAAGGGCCTATCGAAGGAAAGTAAGAACAAATCTGAACGAAATTTTTCTGGAGCTGCTCATGAGCTCTGGTGTAAGGGAGGAGAGAAGCAGTTCTTGCGCACGATGATTCAAGAAAGTAAGGGTTATTCTAAAAATGTCATGTGGTTTACTTCCTTAGTATCGAAAGCAAGTAGTCTGGAGGCCGTTGAGAATTACTGGAAAATGGTAAAGGTCGCTGAAAGCCGCGTCATCGAAATGAAGAGGGGAAACAAGAAGACGAGAATCATTGCTTGGAAATTTTGAAGCTTTAGATGAAAACGGAGATCAGGATACGATCCATATTAAATGCCAAAAGCCTCGATACCTCTATTACTGGTGTGGATCTTTTTGACTTATCCTTCCTGGAATTAAAAAAGGACTTGGAAATTCGATTGCCTCAAAACTTGCGTCTGGGTCATTTAGTGGAAAAAATCGTCGCCGAAGCCATACGCATATCTTCGAATTACGACTTGCTGTATGAAAACGTGCAAGTGATTGAAGACAAAGAGACCGTAGGAGAAATCGATTTTATAATCAGAGAACATGCGAGCGGTCAAGTGATCCATTTAGAGCTCGCTTACAAGTTCTATTTGTTTGATCCTAGTGTCTCAGATAATCAAATTGAATGTTGGATAGGACCAAATAGGAGAGATACCTTAGCTGGGAAATTGGATAAACTGCAAAAGAAGCAGTTTCCATTATTGTATCGAAAGTCCATGCAAGAGCGTTTGGTTGACTTAGCTTTTGATGAGCTTTGCCAAAAACTGTGTTTTTTGGTTTCCCTCTATTTACCCTATGAATGTAAAGGTCAGAAAAGACCAATTAACTCTTTGGCAGTGAAGGGATATTATTTGCGATTAGAGACTTTTCAAGCACTCCATATTTCAAGTAATAAATACTATTTGCCAGCCAAGAGAGAATGGGGTATGGAGCCATCTGAAGGGGAACAATGGCACAGTTTTGAAGAAGTTGAACAAGAGATTTTAGCTAGTTTGAAAGAAAAGAGAGCGCCCTTGTGTTGGCAGAAAAGAAAGGAAATTTATGCTGAATTTTTTGTCGTTTGGTGGTAATTTTAGGGAGGAATCTGTAATCGTAATTTGGTAAAATTAGATGAAGTATAAATGCGAAAAATGTGGTCAAGTACATACTGGTTTGTCAGCTTTGGCATTTAGGTCTCCTTATTATTATTCTGTTCTATCTGAAGCCGAGCAGAAGGAAGTTCTGCTTAAAACAGATGATTTCTGTGTGATCGAGTATGACGATCAAGTAGATTATTTCATAAGAGTGGTTCTCCTACAAAAAATGGAAGACGCTTGTGAGAATTTGGAATATGGCGTATGGGTTTCGGTGAGTGCGAATAGTTTTGAAGATTATTATGATAATTACGAATCTGAAGATTATCAGGAAGGATATTTTGGTTTTTTAGCAAATTCGATTCCTGAATATGAAGATACCTTATCAATTAGGATGAACGTCTATACGCAAAAGAATGGAAATAGACCTTTCATAGAAGTACAAGGTGATGAAGATCTAAATCATCCTTTTGTCAAAGACTATTTCAATGGAATCAGTTTGAATGAAGCAAAAGAGAGGATCGAAAATATGATGAGAAATTTGAAGTGAAATATCGAGTAATGTATGAAGGAGGACTTAAATTTGAACTGTATTGGCGTGATGAGAGCTCTATTTAATTCTTCGATTTTTCAAGAATATTTCCTCCGTACTCAGCGCTTCCTGGTCCAAGAGTAATCACTTGATCTGCGGCTTCAATCATAGTTTTATTATGTTCAATAAAAAGAACAGTATTCCCGTTGGCAACTAAATTTTGAAAAACCTGCCATAGATTAATTATATCAAAATGATGTAGCCCCGTACTTGGTTCATCGAATAAATATAGAGTTTGGCCCTTTGTGTTTTGCAGTATCGAGGCAGCAAGCTTTAATCGTTGGGCTTCGCCTCCCGACAAAGTATTTCCCGCTTGTCCTAAAAGTAAATGTCCAATTCCCACATCTTTTAGAACTTCTAGTTGATCTACGATGTTTTTAGTTTCAAAAAAGGACAAAGATTCTTGGACAGTCATTTGAAGTACTTCCCCAATTGATTTTCCTTTATATCGACAGGCTAAGATCGTTTCATTGTACCGCATCCCTTTGCAGTTGTGACATGTTGACCAAATATCGCTCATGAAATCCAGGCTTGTCTTTACTTTTCCTTGACCGCGACAGCTCGGGCATTTACCATTTTTGCTTTGATAGGAAAAATCAGTTCGCTTTAAGCCTCTTTCCATCGCTGTTGGTGTTTTCGAAAATAGAAGTTTAATGGGATCTAATACTTTAGTGTAGGTCACTGGTGTACTCAGTAAGTTTTGATTCGATAACTCTTGATCTACCAAGATGACCTGGGTAAATTGATCTAAGCCATTTATTGCTAGACAGTTTACTGGACGTTTTTTTTGCCAAGATCGATACAGGACTTCTTTTATTAAACTGGATTTTCCACTGCCCGAGACCCCTTGAACTGCGATGATATTTTGCAGATAAAAAGTGACATCGATATTCTTTAAATTGTTGGCTGAAGCACCTTTTATCTTAAAGTGATTACTTTCTGTTTTAGATGAAGTGCTTCTTGATATTTTTATAGAACTACTGTAAAGTAATTGATAGCTAAGGCTGTCCTTGGCTTTTTTTAGGCTAGATAGACTTCCCTGAAAAGTGATTTGCCCGCCCATGTTTCCAGCTGCTGGTCCCATTTCGATAAGGTAGTCAGCACTTTTAATAAATAAAGGATCGTGCTCAACCACCACAACCGTATTTCCGTTGTTTACAATTTTCCTTAAAGTATTGCTTAAAGCCTGTACCTGCTGTTCGTCTAAGCCGATTGTAGGCTCATCCAAAACATAGGTAACTCCAAAGAGCTGTTGCGATAATTGGCTTGCTAATAAAAGACGCTGACGTTCTCCTCCAGAGAGTGTATTTATTGATCGATCTAAGTTTAAGTAAGGCAAACCCAAGTCGACAATTGTAGCGAGTAATTTTATTACACTCGGCAAGATTGCATTAGTAATAGTTTCCGTAAAGGCCTTTGTTTTTGAACCTTTATTTTCTAGTGCCGATAAGAATAGATCTAAGCATGACCTGATCCGTAATTGTGAAAGTTCGTGAATGTTTTTTTCTAGGAATTTGGTTTTCAGTAATTCGGATTTTAATCGACTGCCTTTACAATTCTTACAGACGACTGGGTGCAAAAGTGCTTCGAGTGCTTTAATGTTTTTGTTCTGGCGTTTTCGTTCATACTCTTCATTTATATATTGGCAAAGCCCTAGCCATTTCGCTTTTATTTTCTGACTTCCACTTCTTGTTTTAGTATGGAATTCCCAAGTGACGTCCCATTCGGTTTCACCAGCACCGTAGAGAATGCAGGCTTGGATCTCCGAAGTCAAATCTTGCCAAGATTGCATGAGATTCCATTTTTTATGCTGAGCTACTTCACTCAAAGTTGCCATGAATTGCCCATTAATGTCAGTGTAGTAAGCCAGTGCTTTATTGGTGGAAAAGGCTCCTTCAAAAATGGACTTTTCTGGAGAGATGATGATCTCTTCGGGATTGCATTTAGTTTGAATCCCTAGACCTTCACATTGTAGACAGGCGCCCAATTCATGATTAAAAGAAAAATGCTGAGCTGTGTAGTTATTTCCTGCTTCTTGGGCAAGACGAGAATATAGTAATCTCAAAGAGTCATAAATTCCAGACAAGGTTCCAACGGTCGATCGTTTGGAGGTTTTTCCTCCATTGCGATTAATGCCAATGGCTGGACCTAAACCTGAATAGGAAGCTATTTGCGCAGAATTATTTTCTTTTAGAAAGCTGCGGTTATAGATCGAAAGAGATTCTGTAAAACGCGCATTAGCTTCTGCAAATAGTGTGTCATACACCAAGGAAGATTTCCCACTGCCTGAAAGACCCGTCACAACCGTTAGCTGGTTTTTAGGAATTTCTACAGAAATATTTTTAAGGCCGTTGGTTTTAATTCCATTCAGATGAATAGTGTCAGAGTTCGATCTTTGATTTATGCTGCTTTTAGCCGCTTTTCCTAATCTGTTTTCTCTATCTAATTCTTTTGGTTTTCCTTGGTAGACAACTTGTCCTCCTTCATTTCCGCTTTTTGGGCCAAGTTCGATATGCCAATTACTAAGCGATATAAGTGTCTCGTTGTTTTCAATGCAAACAATCGTATTGCCTTTCTTTTTTATTCTTTCAAATAAATGATCGAGCGTTAGAACGTCTTTGTAATGTAGTCCAATAGTGGGTTCTATAATTACAAAGAGTGCTTTCCCAGTATCTTTTTTTTGTAACTGGTTTGCTATTTTAATTCGTTGAGCTTCACCTCCTGAAAGGGTAGTAGAGGATTGTCCTAAACTTAAATATCCCAAGCCAATCTCTTGTAGAATGCTCAAGCCAGCTTTTATTTTCTTGTGCGCTTGAAAGAATAAAAGTGCTTCATCTACGGATAATTTATAGATATCCGCGATAGAAAGTCCTTGGTATGTTATTTGAAGAATGGCCTTGTTAAAACGTTCACCATTACATTCTCCACAAAGTAAATCGACTTTACCTAAGAAGTGCATTCCAATTTGTGTTTTTCCCGCGCCTTGACAGCTTTCGCATCGTCCCCCTTTATTGTTAAACGAGAAACGCGATTTAGAGAGTTTTTTAGTCTTCGATTCAGTCAAATTGGCAAATAGGTCTCGAATGTGATCTGAAATTCCTAGATAAGTTGCTGGGTTACTGCGAGGCGTTTTTCCGATCGGTTTATGATCTATAAAGATCATTTTGTCGATGCAATCGATATTCTTGTGAGCACTTATCGGTATTTTATCATGTGCTGATTTGTTGACTTGATTTTCTACTAGTTTGACGAGTGTGTTTCGTACTAAGCTATTTTTTCCAGCTCCTGATGGCCCGCTCACCACATTCAACTTTCCAATTTTAAATTGGACATCCAAAGTTTTTAAGTTCCGTGCGCTACAACCAAAGAGCTGAATGCTTTTATTGCTGTGTATCTCATTCTTGTTTTTCAAGCTTGCTTTACGCATTTGTTCAGAACCCTTGAGTGCGCGAAATGTGGGGCTCTTTTCTTGTATTTCTTTATGGGAATAAAAGTCGGAGAAAGACCCATTGTAAATTATCTGTCCGCCATTTGTCCCAGCTTCTGGGCCCATCTCGATGAGGTGGTCGGAATTTACAATGGTCTCTAGGTCGTGTTCAACAACAATAACTGTATTCCCTTTTTGTACGAGTTTTTTAAAGTGATAAATGAGTCGCTCTTTTTCTGTTTTATGTAAACCAATTGAAGGTTCATCAAAAACATATAGTACATCGCTCAAAGGAATCAAAAGCTGATTGGCTAATCGTATCCTTTGAACTTCATTAGAACGAAGGGAATTTGATGATCTATAAAGTGTTAAATGTCCAAGGCCCAAGTCTATCAATAAATCTACTTGTGTTTTTATTTTTTGAATAATCGATTCAGCAACTGACTTACTTGTGATGAGGGAAGATTTCTGAGCATTTAACCACTTTTCTAGCTGACTAATTTCCCAGCGTACTATCTCTGCAATAGAAAGTCCTTGAACTTTTACACTTAAGGCTCTTTCATTTAGACGGGCGCCTTTACAGTCATTGCAAGTGACCGCCTTTACATATTTTAAAATGTGCGCATTTCGATCCCTTTTCAGAATGTCAGTCATTATTGGAATCAGTCCTTTGTAAAAACCTTCTTCGCGTGGTTTTGCCTTAATTCCGGTCCATTTCAAACGTGACGCTAAACTGTGTTTACCAAAAGGACCTTTGATTTTGTTGCTACCGT
>CALFBW010000425.1 GCA_937951415.1 uncultured Chitinophagales bacterium
ATCTCGATCAACTGGCGGATAGCCGTTTTCTCCTAGGAGAATAATCAGATCCACTTTTAATTCGGCTTTGATATCGGCACGCTGACTCCAGTCGGTATAGGCGGCTTTGTTGTCAACAATTTCCTTTACCTTTTTTGCTAAGTACAAGAGCTTATCTTTAGGATAGCTGAATTCGTATTTTTCTGCGAGGCTTTTCAATATATCAAAAAAGGCTTTTTCCTCAAAGTCGATCCCTAAATCATCGCCCGAAGAGAATTCCTTTTTGAGGTCCCAAAAAATATTGGTGAGCTCCTCCGCCATATTTTCGAATTCCTCTCCCGAATAGACATTCTCTTCGCGTTCGTTGTAACGATCTACAACCGCCTGCATCTTTTTCGAAAATTCGATGCCCTGCATTTTATTCACCTTCTTCATTTCACCAATGGCCTTCGCCAATAGTTTCTGTAGCAACTGAATTTTGGTATTGGGCAACTTCAGTTTGTCGATGTTGGCTAAATAGTCAACATCAAAAATATCTTGTTCCTTATTGGCCTCCTCCCCTAGCTTGATGATTTCCTCAATGCCATCGCTCTGCAAAGCGGCCGCCACTTTATCGCGAACATAGGCATTCATTTGCGCCGTATCGGGAGCATCGCCTTTTGTCAGTTTGTAAATAATGGATCGGATGGCCAAATAAAAATGAATGTGATCTTTGTGGTGCTGACTGAGTGATTCGTTTCCACAGCAAATGTCATACGCTGCTTTCATGCGCTTCACCATGTCCATGAAACGCTTCTTCCGTTTCTCCGTATTTAAAACAAATTCAGAAGCTCGGTTTAGACATTCCAGTTGCTCCAAAGGTGCTCCTTCGAAATAAGTATGTGTATCAAACTTGTAGAAAAGTTTTGCTAATAAATCTAGGTGGTTCTTTACCACCAACACCGATTCTGCTATTTCTTCAAAATTTTGATTGTCTACTTTATTGTAAATGGCCAAAGCCAAATTCATGGCCTTTTTAATGCCAATGTAATCAACAATCAAGCCCTTGCCCTTTCCTGCAAATTTTCGATTTACCCGAGAAATGGTTTGTATTAAATTATGCCGCTGCACCGGCTTGTCGATGTACATGGTATCCAAAAAAGGAACATCAAAACCTGTGAGCCACATGTCTACCACAATGGCGATTTTAAAATTGGATTTCGCATTTTTAAATTGTCGATCCAGTTCTTCGCGGTAGGCTTTATTCCCGAGCAATTCATACATTTCCTTCGGGTCGTCTTTCCCGCGGGTCATGATCATTTTTATGCGCTCCATCGGTTTCACCTTATCTCCCTCGCTTAATTCCTCGCCCTCCGCACAGGCAAGGACTTTTGCCCACTCGGGACGCAATGCAATCACTTCTTGGTAAAAGGCATAAGCGATGGGTCGACTGCTGCAAACAAACATCGCCTTCCCCTTCACCGTGGCTCCTTCCGATATACGGGTTTCGTAATGCTTCACGAAATCTTTTGCTACGGCCGCCAAACGATCGGGATCGCCCAGCACCGCGTTCATACTCGAACTTTGCTCCTTGCTTTTTTCTATCTGGTATTCATTCGCCCCTTCATCTGCGACTTGGCTGTAGTACTGCTCAATTTCCCGCAAAACATTGGAATCCAAAAACATTCTAGCGGCCCGCCCTTCGTAAACAATGCGCACCGTAATTTCATCCCGAACCGATTCGGTCATGGTATAGGAATCAACGATGTTACCAAAAACTTCGAGGGTCGCATCGACAGGTGTACCCGTAAAACCCACGTAAGTGGCATTGGGTAGAGAGTCGTGTAAATGCTTGGCAAAGCCGAAGGTTTTCTTGACCCCTTCTTCTGTAACGGTTATTTTTTGATCGAGATTAATTTGACTCCGATGCGCTTCATCGGAAATGCAAATGACATTGGTGCGCTTGGATAAAAGATCGGTGTCTTCGTTGAATTTGTGGATGGTGGTTAAAAAAACACCGCCGCTGTTGCGCCCTTGCAGTTTGTCGCGCAAGTCCGTGCGACTTAAAACACTCTGCACCACCGTATCGCCAATGTAGCCCTTCGCATTGGTGAATTGCCCAGAGAGTTGGGTATCTAAATCCGTGCGATCGGTAATGACCACAATGGTCGGACTTTCCAGCGCCTTGCTTTTCATGAGCAAGCGTGTTAAAAACAACATGGTGTAACTCTTACCGCAACCCGTGGTTCCAAAATAGGTTCCCCCTTTCCCATCGCCCTGGGGTTTTTGATGCAATAAAATATTATCGTATAATTTTCGGGTCGCGTAATATTGTGGGTAACGGCAAACGATTTTGGCTTCTCCGTTTGACTTGTCAGGAATAAAAACGAAATGATGAATAATGTCTAATAAACGCGCCCGATGAAACATGCCTTTTATCATCGTAAACAAGGCATCAATGCCTTGGGCATCTTCGGTGGAAGTGGCTATTCTACGCCAAGCATAAAAGAATTCGTAGGCCGCAAATAAAGAACCCGCCTTGCTGTTCACGCCATCACTGATGACGCAGAAGGCGTTGTATTTCATTAATTCGGGAATGTCTCTTTTGTAGCGTACCGTGAGCTGTTCGTAGGCGCTGTGTAAAGTGGCATTTTCCCGTATGGCACTTTTAAATTCAAAAACGACCAAAGGAATTCCATTAATAAAAATGATGCCGTCGGGAATTCTTTTTTCCTTGCCAATAATCTCGAATTGATTGACAATTTTAAAATCATTGTTTTCAATGTTTTCGTAATCAATGAACTGGATGTAGAGGTCTTTCTCTGTATGCTCTTCACGCTTGAGAATAAAACCGTCCGAAATCCATTTCAAGATGGTTTTATTGGAATCGTATAGATCAGCCGAAGAAAGCATTTCCAATTTTCGAATCAGCCCATTTATTTCTGATTCAGTAATATTTTCTTTTGCATAGCGGTTTCGCCAAAAGGTTTTCAAAGTTTCTTTTAATAAAACGGCCTCGGGCGCTCGCTCCAGCTCGGCACCTTTTACATAGTTGAAGCCTTCTGCTTGCAATAATTCAATAACAGCGGCTTCTAATTTGGCTTCTGTGTATTTCATCCGGAAACAGCTTCGGTTTTTGCTTCAAATTTCTCTATAAAGGATTTTGGGAGACGGGTTTTTCCTGAGATGAGTTGAGAAAGTAAAATATCTCGTTGTTTAATCAAGCTTTCCACTTGATATTGTATACTTAAAAATTTTCCATTGCTTACTTTAGACAAATCTTCAAAACATTTCAATATTTCGTCATAAGGCATAATTACTTTATATCCCTTAAGAGCGGTACCGGAAACCTCTTTAA
>CALFBW010000426.1 GCA_937951415.1 uncultured Chitinophagales bacterium
TGTAATTGGACTTCCTTTGATGTGGTCAATAAGGTGCGGTATGCAGTGAAACGCTACATGATGCGCAAGAAGTTTAAAGTAGGTCATGCGGGTACACTAGATCCTTTAGCAACAGGATTGTTATTGATTGCCGTGGGAAGAATGACAAAAAAAATCGAGCAAATTCAGGGGGGAGAAAAGGAGTACACAGGAAGTATTTTCCTAGGAGCTAGCACGGCTTCATACGATGCTGAATATTCGCCCAATCAATTGTTTCCAACCGAGCACATTACGGAAGACAAGATTATGGAAGCCGTAGCGAGCTTAACAGGAGAGATTTGGCAATTGCCACCAATTTTTTCGGCTTTGAAAATAAATGGAAAAAGGTTGTACAAAAGCGCGAGACAGGGGCAAGAAGTAAAGTCAAGACCAAGGCAGGTCTTGGTCAAGGAATTCGAAATCGTGAAGATAGAGATGCCTTTGGTTTACTTTCGAGTAGTCTGTGAAAAAGGAACCTACATTCGCTCACTCGCCCACGATTTAGGCAAGGCATTGGACAGTGGAGGGTATCTCCACAGCCTATGCAGAACCAGAATTGGGCCGTATAAATTGGAAGACGCATGGCAACCGCAAGCATTAACCGAGGCGATATACAAAGCAAGAGATATTAACAAAGCAGCCTTTGATGAGGCTCAGCAGAATAAGATCGATGAAGATTTGGTATGACTTAAATGAATTGCCGGAATTTAAAAATCCGGTGATTACGATTGGGAGCTATGATGGTGTTCATATGGGGCACCAGCAAATCATTCGACGTATTCAAAAGCGGGCTGAGGAAATAAATGGGGAAAGTGTAGTGATTACTTTTAATCCACATCCTCGAACAGTGCTGGGGATTGACGATGACTTAGTTTTACTCTCACCCTTGGAAGAAAAGATCGAGCTGCTGCGTAATTTGAAGGTAGATCACTTGGTAGTGACTGCCTTTACGCGAGATTTTAGCGCTCAATCCCCTGAACGTTACGTTTGGTCTTTTCTGCATCAGAATTTTCGACCTAAAGTAATTGTGATCGGTTACGACCATCGCTTCGGAAAAAATCGCAGCGGGAATATCGACTTACTTCGTTCCATGAGCAAGGAGTTAAATTTTGAAGTGGAGGAAATCAGCGCGCAAGAAATCGCTGAAGTAACTGTGAGTTCAACGAAGGTTCGACGAGCCTTGGGAAGAGGAGCGGTGGAAGAAGCTCGGGAGTTGTTGGGCCACCCATACAGCCTTCAAGGAATTGTGGTTCGAGGACGCCAGTTGGGGAGAACGATTGGATTTCCCACGGCCAATATTTCCGTCGATCACGACAAGAAGTTGATTCCTCAAACAGGTGTTTATGCGGTAAAAGTCGAACTACGTGACCAACACTTTTACGGCATGTTGAACATCGGAAATCGACCCACAGTGGAAGGAAAAGATCAGTCAGTTGAAGTCTACATCTTCGATTTTGATGAAGATATCTATGGTGACAAGATTAAGCTTGAATTTGTTGCTTGGATTCGAGAAGAGAAACGCTTTGAGAACCTCGACGCCTTGGTCGCACAACTTCAAAAAGACGATCAAACGGTGCGGAGATTGTTTGCTACACTCAAGAGTTAAATTAAGCTGCTGCACAACTGCTTTGACTCCAAGGCTCGTGGCTTATATTGTATCTTAGTTTTTGTGAAGCGTTTTCTCAAATGGTCCATATTCCTCTTTTTCCTGCTATTGTTAGTAGGACTAGCGGTCGTGCTTTTTTTTAATGCTTACTTAAAATCGAATGAGCGAAAAATTATCGATAACATTCCCGGCCTAAAAGGAGCCGAGTTGGTTTTCGATGAGGCTAATATTGACTTGTTTGAGCAATTTCCTCTAGTCTCCGTTCACCTCAAAAATGTTCAACTCACCGACTCTTTGTATCAAGAACATCGCAACAAAGTGCTAGAAGCCGGTAGCTTGTATTTGGGTTTTTCACTGAAAGATATCTGGGAGGAAAAAATAGAAATTAAGTCGGTGCAAGCAGAGAATGGTAGTTTTATTTTTCATACAGATGAAAATTGCTACAACAATTTTCGAGGGATGCTAGGAGATGAAAAGAAGAAATCAAGTAATAAATATTTTAATCCGGAGCTCATATATTCACCATTGTCAATCGACTTGCGAAATTTTGAACTTTTATTAGTCAATGAAGAGAAACATAGAAAAATAAAAACCTTCTTTTACGATGCTGAAGCCATCCTATATTCAAACGCGGAGAAAATCGACTTGGATCTTACCGCAGATGTTGAAATAGATTCCTTGGCCTTTAATTGGGAAAAAGCAACTTGGCTACGGAATGCAAGAGCAAGTGGTAAAATTTCTGCTAGCTTTTTACCTCAAAACGAATACGTTTATGTCAGTTCTGAAGAATTACTAATAAATGAGCAGCGCATAAAACTGAATGCTGCACTAGAAACTTGCCAAAACGGAGAACTGAATATTCATCTGGAAAACGAAGAAACCCTATGGACTATTTGTGCACCACTATTGTCGCAGAAACTGAGAAATACTTTAAGAAAGTATTCAGTTGACGACGAATTTTATACCGATACCTATTTACACAAAGAGGCTGGACCCAATAAGAAAATGGAAGTAGATGTATTCTTCCAAACAAAAGGGAATGACCTATCTGTTCTGGATTATCAACTTCAAAGCACACACATAAAAGGTCATTTTACTAATAAATACGATCGAACAAAGGACTTTTATAAGCAAGTCGAAAATGGGATTCATTTATACATTGAAGAAGCAAGAGCTAATTATTTGGGAATAAAATTGGAAACGCAAAAAATAAATGAAATAAAATTCAGCAAGTCATCGGGCTTGTGGGTAAGTACTTTTTTAGATGCATCGGGAAAGGCAGAGCAGCTCAGTGATTTTTTCGGAAACGATCAATTCCTTTTTCAAAAAGGAGACTTTATTGCTGACGTCGATTTTGAAGGCTTCTACACCGATCGAGTTCAATTTTCTTTGGATTGTAATGCAAATTTGTACCTTAAGGATTTTGATATCTTTTATGCACCTGGAGGAGTAGCAGTCCCACTTGGGGAATTACACTTAAAGAAAAACCAAGATGATTCTCAATTTGAATTGTTAGGTAGTACGTTAGGTAAACAGTATCCGTATAAAATGACGGGTAATCTGGATAATTTTCCTGCCCTGATTTTAGACAATGCCCCTGGTAGAACTGAAACCGAGGTGGCCATTTATTGCGAAAATTTAGATTGGTCAGATTTTATTGCATTGTTTGATGTTGGAGAGCAATTGTCGGCTGCTTTTATGGCAAATGCCAAAGTACGAACCACTTCATTGAAGAAGCTTTTTTTGGGCTTGGAAGAAAATTTTTCACCTTCTCTTTCTTTCCAAGTAGGGGCATTTGATTATAGCCCCGATCTGCGATTTACTAATATTCACACAGAAGGATTTTTCGAAGAAGGAAAATGGTTGAGATTGGAAAATACAGAATTCACCTTTTTGCAAGGATTAGTGGGTTTAGAAGCCCGAATTGATTTAAGCCAAGATTTTGTAACACCCTTCGAATTGGACTTAATTACCGACAATTTGGATGTAGAAGGATTGATGACTCCCTTTGATTATTTCGGCTTCGATTTATTGCGAAATTTTAATGGGCTCCCAAAGGATCTTCGATGTAGTATTCACCAAAAAGGGGTGATAGAAGATCACAAAGGCATGATGACAAATACCTCTGAAGGATTGGTCGATTTTGATTGGGCAGATGGAGGTTTATCTGGACAAATTTCCTACAGTCCTGATTCGGAAATGGAAACGGGCTCAAACAGTAGCAGTTTTTTAGGTAATAAAAAGGTGTCATTGCGCGGAAAAACTGAGTTAATTAACGACTATTTTCAGAACGATGATTTCTTCTTCTTAGATGGGAATTTTGAAACCACGATGAATCTATCTGGAGATGTGAAAAATGTGGAGGACGTTCTCAGCTTGGGAGATGTTGAGCTAGATATTGAAGACTTTTTACTGCTTTATAAATCAGCAGGTGTAGTGGTTCCCTTAAAAGAATTTCATTTAAATATGCAGGAGGGAAATGCCGATTTAATGGTTACGAGTTTTGCTGATCGTCCTTCTGAACAATTGAAATTGTCTGGAACGGTAAAAAATGCTGATCAAATTTTCCTAGAAGAAAATCCGAAAGGAGTCGTAGTAGATGTTTTGCTGGAAACCGAGAAATTGATTTGGAACGACTTCTTTTTCCTCTTTTCGGAAGCAGCGCAAAATCAACGGGCAAAAGATGTAAAAGGAGCTGCAAATAATGCCAGTAACATTCAAGCCTTCAAGAAGACCATGAAAGGAATGCTCAATACTTTTCAGCCTTCTTTAGATGTCTTGGTCGATACGCTGGTTTTAGAGGAGGGAGTGGAAATGTATGGTATTAATTCCACCTTAGGGCTACAAGGAAACGACATTGTCAACTTGAGTAAATTGCATTTTCAATACGAAGAGGCACCGGTTTTCATGCAAGCTTCTGTAGGCATTGGCGATTTGACAAAGACCTATTTCGAATGCTCATTTCAAACAGGAAAAATAAATACCGTTCATTTATTGGAAGATTTTGATTACTTTCAATTAGAAGCATTGCGGGAAATTGAGCGACTTCGCGCCGATATTATCCTAGAAGGATATTTCAATGGAGAACTGCTCGATAGTGTCGGATTGAAGCAAGAATCTGTGGATGGTTTTCTATATTTCGATCTGCCCAATTTGTCTTTCCAAAGTTTTGAACCGCTCAATAAAATTGCCTCGAAGGTTTATTTGAAATCACGGGTTAAGGATGTCTACTTTGCTCCAATTTCAAATCAGCTAAGTATCCGAGGAAGAGAAATTGATATTCCACTTATGGAAATACAATCGACTGCCTTTGATTTCTTTGTGGAAGGGACCTTAAGTTATGCCGATAAAACCAATATTTGGGTTTCCATTCCCCTCAACAATATCCAGCGAAAGAACGGCCAAATTGTTCCAGAGAAACAGGGTTACGGAGAATCGGGCGGCAAGGTATATGTAGAGGTTTCTCCCGATGATAAAGGCAAAACGAAATTCAAATTCCGTCTTCGAAAGAAAAAGTTCTACGAGCAGCGAGGCATTGAAGAGCAGTACAAGCAAGAT
>CALFBW010000427.1 GCA_937951415.1 uncultured Chitinophagales bacterium
CATTCTTTTAATTCCTTTTTAGGAATGTTATCATCAAATTTAAATACAATGGCTCTGTTATCTTCATAATTAAATAGATCGCCATACACCTCCCTAAAAGAGGATACTAATTTGCTTGTACATTTAAAGTACACTGCATATTGATCGGGATTTTTTGCCTTCCAATCAATTCTTATTGTACTTCCATATTTTGTTAGGTAGCTGGGTTCATTCCACTTTAGGGTCTCCTCAAGGGAATCTATTTCTTCTATCGTTGTAGCCGTTTCTATAATTAGAGCACGGAGCGCTTCCAAAAGGCCCCTCATATCTTCAGGGTAATTGTCAAATACATGGCTAACCTTTGGATGGGAAATTAATTTGACTGTTTTCATGATCGTATCATAGAAAAATAGTTGTTCCGAAGCTCTAAGATACAAAGCACTTTTTAAATATTTATTATTTTTGTAGTATGCAAAGAGAACACAACAAAGCCCTTCTTAGCGATTTGATCGTTTTAGCACATGCGGATGATCGTTTCACTAAGTCCGAATACGATTTTATTGCGCGCCTCGCTGATAGAATGGATCTCACAAAAGAGGATGTCGATATCCTTATTGATAATCCACTACCTTCTCAACCTATATTTTCCGAATTGCAGCGCATTACTCACTTTCATAAATTGTTGCTTTTAATGAACGTGGATAGAGAAACACATGAAAAGGAAGTCATCGTGCTTCGCAATTTTGGATTAAAAATGGGGATTCGTCCAGCAGCAATTGATCAAATTTTACATAAAATGGAGCAATTTGAAGACAAGGTAATTCCTGCTCAGGAGTTAATTCAGATTTTTCAGACATACTACAACTAAATCTTGTGCAACTTATAGACAAAAAGTCATTAAAACCAGCACTGTTTAAGACAAAATGGCTGTTTTTCTAGTTTGGAATTTATTTTGCAATCCTTTGTTCAAAATAATTATAATTCTAAACAATAAACAGATATGAAAACAGTTAAGAGAAATAACCTATGGTTTCCATCATTATTGGATGAGCTATTTACAGAAAATAGGTTGGATGTGCCTAATTATGAAAACTTTAGCACTCCGGCTGTGAATATTTCAGAAAATTTTCAGACCTTTGTCATCGAAATGGCAATACCTGGTTTTAAGAAAGAAAACATAGCCATTGAAATTGAAAAAGAAGTATTGAAAGTGTCCTCGAATTTTGCCCCAAAACAAAGCTCCAACGACACAGAAAAAAACAAAAATCAGTTTACTAGAAAAGAATTTAGCTTCGGCAAATTTTCACGTACCTTTATTTTACCGGATACTGTGAAGAAAGACGATATTAATGCTAATTTTGAAGACGGTATATTAACCGTTTCGTTACCAAAGCTGGAAGCGAAAGAAGATATTAAGAAAATGGTTGAGATTTCATAATTGAAATTTAATTTGGTTAGTTAGTTGAAAAAGACCGTGCATTACTCAATCGATGCACGGTTAATTTTTTAACGTCTTCTGCGTCTACCGCCAGTCCCTTTTTCCAACCTATCTACATAAGAACTATTATCGGAATTCTTTAAAGAGTCTTCTAAATCCTGCAATTCTTTCTTTGTTAAATCTCGCCATTCGCCAATGGCTAAATTTCCAAGTGAGATATTCATTATTCTAGTTCGCTTTAACTCCAATACGTCGTAATCTAGGTATTCACACATTCTTCTAATTTGGCGATTAAGCCCCTGAACTAAAACTATTTTAAATACATTTCTACTCACCCGTTCTACTTGGCATTTTTTGGTAACTGTGTCCAAAATGGGAATTCCATTACGCATTCGTTTTAGAAAATCTTCGGTGATGGGTCGATCCACCTTGACGATATATTCTTTTTCATGACTGTTTCCAGCACGTAATATCTTATTTACTATATCACCATCATTGGTCATTAGTAATAGACCTTCACTTGGTTTGTCAAGACGTCCTATATGAAAAATACGTTCTTTATGATTGATAAAGTCTACTACATTTCCAGCTACTCGTTTATCTGTGGTACATGTAATTCCTACGGGCTTATTCAAGGCGATATAAACGAGGTTGTCATTTTCAGTAATCAAGGTGCCCTTTACGCGTATTTCATCGTCGGGCATCGCTCTATCTCCTAAACCAGCGACTTCTCCATTGATTGTGACTTGTCCTTTTTCGATGAAGACATCCGCTTGACGACGAGAGCAAAATCCGCTATCGCTAATCGCTTTATTGAGTCGTGTAGAATCTGGGTGATGCATGAGCTAGTATTAGAACTTTTTTATTGATTTATTTCTTCCAGTTGTTTCTGAAATTGCTTGATTTTGTCTCTTAACTTGGCAGCCATCATAAAGTCTAATTCCTTCGCAGCTGTTTCCATAGCCTTACGTGTATCACGCACTTTCTTTTCTAACTGTGGTTTGGTTAGGTATTCAACCTCATTGTCGGCAGCTAAATTTTCGGCAGTTTCTAAGGAGTGGGCATTGGCCTTCGACTTCGTTAAAGCATTGTCAAAACTCTTTTTAATCGCCTGCGGGGTTACTCCATGTTCTGTATTATAGGCAATTTGTTTGCTTCTGCGATATTCGGTTCCATCAATAGTAGCTTGCATGCTTCTTGTAACTTTATCCGCATACATAATTGCTTTTCCATTAATGTTACGAGCAGCGCGACCTACTGTTTGCGTCAGCGAACGAGCACTTCTAAGAAAACCTTCTTTATCGGCATCTAATATGGCGACTAGAGATACTTCAGGAAGGTCTAGGCCTTCACGCAGTAAGTTGACACCAACCAACACATCGAATATACCCAAGCGAAGATCCTGCATAATTTCTACGCGCTCTAAGGTGTCCACATCACTGTGAATATAACGACAACGTATCGAAACTCGAGTCATATACTTGGTGAGCTCTTCAGCCATGCGTTTCGTAAGTGTCGTCACCAAAACTCGCTCATCTTTTTCTACTCTCAACTGAATTTCTTCCAGTAAATCATCAATCTGATTCAAGCTTGGACGGACCTCAATAGGAGGGTCCAACAAGCCGGTAGGTCTTATAATTTGCTCGACGTAAACGCCATCGCTCTTTTCTAATTCGTAGTCCGCAGGGGTTGCACTCACATAGATTACCTGATTCTGAAGGGCTTCGAACTCCTCAAATTTTAAGGGTCGGTTGTCCATGGCTGCCGGTAATCGGAAACCGTATTCCACCAAGTTTTCCTTTCTACTTCGGTCTCCGCCGTACATCGCTCCAACTTGAGAAACCGAAACGTGGCTCTCATCAACGATCATCAAATAATCTTTTGGAAAGAAGTCCAATAAACAGAAGGGTCTTGTG
>CALFBW010000428.1 GCA_937951415.1 uncultured Chitinophagales bacterium
CTCCACCTGCTTCTCCATCGAACATTAAAAAAGTCGTGACCTTGTTTTTCATTGTTCCCGCAATTTCATACAAAACTAAAGGAAAAGAAGGCAAAGCTTTTTAAGTCATTTATTGCCAAGAACCTTGAGCCCTTCCCCCTCTTTTTTTCTTTTGATTCAAACGATAATTCAAATTAAGAACAACAGAACGCGAGCGCCATTGAAAAGACTGTTCAGAATACAATTCTTGAACATCAGTTATTGAACGACGTCTTCTAGTGTTCAATAAATCTTTCGCATTTAAACTCAGTGTACCTTTCCCTCCAAATACATCTTTAGAGACTCCTAGGTCTATTGCCCAAACAGCTAGCCTTCTCCCTTGTGTGGTATTTTGTCCACTTTTGTAGTTGAATGCAACTTGTGTATTCCATTCCTTTTTGATGGTGAATTTATTCACCACGCGTCCATCCCATGCAAATGTTTCAGCTTCGTATTGTACGTCTAAATAAGACCCTTCCGTTTTTGCTTGGAAAAAATTCACATTTGCATTTAATTTCCAAAAACTACTAAATTCGTAATTACCACTCAACTCAAGACCAACAGCATTTTGGACACCCATATTTACAGGCAAGAAATCAATTTCCCCTAATTCATTCGTTAAAAATAGTCGCTGTATCACAGAGGTTCGGTGACGGTAATACAAACTAGACAAAAGTGAGCCTTTTTCGAAAAATCGCAAATAACCCAATTCATAAGAATCTGTATACTCCGGATTTAGATCTGGGTTTCCTTGCCAGCGCAAGCGCACATCACTAAAGGTTACGAATGGTAATAAAAACCAAAAACGTGGTCGTGTAATTCTTCTGCTGTAACTTAACTGCCATTGATTTTTCTCGCTCAATTTGTAGCTCATATGAACGCTAGGAAAAAAGTCGGTGTAAGTTTTCCTATTGGGGTTATTTTCACTCTTCACATCTGTAGTAATATCTGAATGCTCGATACGCAGACCTAACTGCCAAGAAAAGGCAGCTGCTTCCTTACTATATATTCCGTAACCTGCATAAATATTCTCCGTGTATAACATTTGATCATCAAAGCCATTAAAAATATTCCAGGTACCCGCCTCGTCTTCTTGTTCAACTTTGTACCTATTGGTAAAATTCCTCCAAGAACCTTTCAAGCCGGTTTCTAATTTCTGTCCTTTGGGAAATGGATGAACGTAATCAGTTTGAGCTACCCAATTGCGTTGATCTTCCACATTATCTGAACGTTGATGAACATCTGGACGGGCATCTGAAGCCACTTCTTGAAAAGCGCTGGTCTCTGTATCGTCTCTCAATAAAAACTTCACATCCGTCGACCATGAGCGATCCTTCTGAAGAAATCGCTTGCTGTAATTAAGTGCTAATTCTCCATCGTGACTAGGCTCGGCTTCGGCATCTGTTCGCACCGTTTCCAACAAAATTTCAGAGTCATTTACATCAAAGTCTTGATAAATCACTTCTGCATTATTGCTGCCTTTACTGTATTTGTAAAGCCCAGATACCGTAATGGTTTCTAAATCATTTATTAAAAAATCTGCGCCTAGCTGAATATTTGCATTTACTCCACCTCTTGTATGGCTTCTTTCACTTCTGTAAATCGACTGGATAATTGTATCATTATCTACTCCAGATAACTCATAGATTTTTTGAAAATAATCACCTCCCCCATCTCGTTCCGTATATCCCAATCCGAAGTTGGTAAAAAAATTCACTTTTTCTCTTCGGAAATTCATGTTAACTGAAACACCCGCACGTTCCGGATATCCCAGGGTAAAATCGAAAGATCCGTTAACCCCTTTTTCTTTTTGCTTCTTTAGTACCAGGTTAACTATTCCTGCTTCTCCTTCGGCATCAAATCTGGCAGAAGGATTTGTTACTACTTCCACTTTTTCAATTAGATTGGCAGGAATACTATTTAAGCCTTCGTTTCCTCCTAAGCCCACCAAGCCCGAAGGTTTTCCATCGATGAGAATACGAATATTTTCACTGCCTCTCATGCTTACATTTCCATCAATATCTACATTTACCGAAGGCACATTATCCAGCAATTCCGTTGCCGAACTTCCTATACTATTCAAGTCTTTTCCAACCGTAAAAACTCGTTTATCGAGTTTCAATTCCATGGTACTTTTCTCACCCGTTACCACTACTTCATCTAATAATGATTCATCGGGTAACATCACTAATTCACCTAAATCATTTAGACCCAACTTTAAGTCGAGCGTTTTATCGATTGTCTGCAATCCCAAAAAATCAATTTTCAATCGCACTAGCATGGGTACGATTTTCACCCGAAAACCTCCATTAAAGTCAGTGGTCACTCCCTGTAATAATTCGTCGCTATTCTCCTTGTAGATGGCGACGGTTGCAAATGGTACTCCTTCACCAAGTTCATCTACTAGGAGCCCTTTAATGATCGCTTTATTTTCCGCTTGTGCTCCACCCGGTCGCCCACCGCCTCCAGGTATTTGCGCCATCGCATTTATTGACAAAATAAAAAACACCACTAAAAATAAAAATCGAAACATCTCCTTCTTTTAAACAAAAAGCTCGTTATTTCTTCTTTGAAATAACGAGCATGATTTATTGCTAATTTGAATAATTACTTAACTAAAAAGCGCAGTGATTGTTCGTTTACTCTTAAAAAATACATCCCCGGGGCTAGATGATTTACGGGCATTTGAAGTCTTGCGTTTCCTTCAAAAGTATCGGTCGCTACCACTCTTCCAAGCACATCAATAATTTCGACTGACTGTTGCGATGCGTATCCACTCAAATTAACGAACAATACATCGTTGGCTGGATTTGG
>CALFBW010000429.1 GCA_937951415.1 uncultured Chitinophagales bacterium
CTTTGATGGTGGGTCGTGAAGGCTTGTCGTAAAACCCATCGAGAGTCCCGAGAATTAGCTTAGATAGATGATCCTCTTGAGGCATTTATAGCGATAAATGCCTACCTGTACTTTGATCGTGGTTCGTGAAGGCTTGTCGTAAAACCCATCGAGAGTCCCGAGAATTAGCTTAGATAGTGATGATCCTCTTGAGGCATTTATCGCAATAAATGCCCACCTGTACTTTGATTGAAGGTCGGGAAGGCTTGATACTGGGAAAAACCTAAGGGCAGCCCCAAAAATTAGATTGAACCCGAAGTATCAGCTAATTCTGTCATGAAGAATCTGTAATTTGAGGGTCTGATACCGCTTGAATTGAAAGACTCTGTTTGCAACGAAATGATCTTCCGAAAACTGTTTGATGCTCATCGAACGGAGTTGCAAGCCTACATCTATTTTAGATCTGGCCAAAGAGATTTAGCTGAAGATTTAGTGCAGGAGAGTTTCCTAAAACTCTGGCAAAACTGTGCTAAAGTGCCCTATGAAAAAGTAAGGGGCTTTTTATATAAGGTCCTTAAGAATCAGCTCTACAATCGAGCAGAACACGAGAAAGTGGTACTAAAGTTTCAACTTAAGCCACAAAAAACCAGCGAAGCAATTGATCCGCAGTTTCTCTTGGAAGAAAAAGAATTTTCCGATCGACTCGCTGAGTCGGTTTCCGAGCTACCAGAAGGGCAAAGAGTGGTCTTTTTGATGAATCGCATCGAAAAAAAGAAATACCGAGAGATCGCTGACTTGCTGGGTATTAGTGTTAAAGCCGTAGAAAAACGTATGCATTTGGCTCTGGTGTCGATGCGAAAAATTCACCAAAAAATCTAGGTAGGGTAAATGATCTTTGGATTGTTTACTGATTGGAAATGGAAAACGAAGAAAACAAATGGGGCAAATGGTTGTCGGACGAACTATCCGAAGCTGAACTAGCAGACTTGCAGAAAGATCCTGACTATCCTTTAATGAAACGTATGGCCGAAACGACTAATCGGTGGGAATTCCAAGCGCAGAAACCTGCGGTAGATATTATCGATTATGTAAAAGGTCAGCAGTCTTCAAATACAGTATCGAACGAACGAAGTTTTCAAAAGACAAGGAAAAGTCGTGCTATATGGCCAGCCTTAATGGCTGCTGCTAGCCTGCTTTTGCTAAGCGGAGGAGTCATTTATTTTATGACGCAAGTGCAGTTGCAAACAGGAACGGGACAGTTTCTCAGCCATGTACTACCTGATGGTTCCACAAGTTCGCTGAATGCCAATTCGGAGCTTTCCTACAATAAGTTATCCTGGATGTTCTCTCGCAAACTGCACTTAAAGGGCGAAGCACTTTTTGAAGTAGCTAAAGGACAGCGATTCACAGTAAAATCCAAACAAGGTAGTGTTCAGGTCCTAGGAACGATTTTCCAAGTTCGAGATGTTGAAACGGTGTATCGAGTTGCCTGTAGCGAAGGAAAGGTTAAAGTCCTGACTGGCAACCAGCAAGCCAACTTGACGGCAGGTCAATTAGCGGAACGACTTGATGGCAAAATGAACAAGCGAGAATTTTCTACAACACTTGGCCACTGGAAGCAAGGAAAAACACAATTTGATGAGGCTAGTTTGTCTGAAGTGTTCCAAGTTTTAGAAGAACAATTTGGAACAAAAGTGATAAATGGTGAGGAATTTAGCGAAAGAAAATTTTCAGGCGTTATTTTGCATGATAACTTAGAAGAATCGCTCAAAATCGTTTTTGGTGCGATGAAAATTAGTTATAGTTTAGAAAACAAGAAAATTATCTTGAACCCGTAAAATGTTTCGAACGCTGTTATTCGTTGGTTTCCTCAGTATATCTTGGGTGCAAGCAACAGCGCAAGACGGTCAATCCTTCAAGTGTACTAATCTTGCAGAAGGGCTCAAGCAAATCAATCAGCAATTCGATTCATCGGTTTCTTATGATGCGGCACTTGCCAAAAAAGTGTATTGGAAAAAGTCGTATTCCGCTTCAACATTTGCTTTGGCAATTGAGCATTTACTGTTGGGGTCTCGTCTAAGTCTTCAAAATGTTGGAAAGGGTGCTTACTTTATACAGTTCCCCCCAGAAGAGGTCTTTATTTATGAGATCAAAAATCAAGAACATAAGGAGCAACTGCCTGCAGCAAGTATAATTCTTAAGAGCGGTGAAGTAATTGTCAGCGATGAAGCTGGAAAGTTTTCTTTGGATTACTCTCAACAAATGGCTGAATCCTTTGAAGTTCGGTACACTGCCCATCAACCAAAAGTGGTAAGTGTACAGCCGAAAAAAAGCCGTCAAACGATTTATCTATCAATTGATACAGAAGTACTTCCTGATGTTATACTTCGATCATTCTTAGTTCCTGGTCTTCATGTATCTAAGTCGGGAAAACGCAAGGTACTGAAGCCGAACAGTAAACAGGTTCTAGCAGGTAGTACTGATCGAGACGTCTTTTATTCCTTACAACAAATTCCAGCCATTCAATCTTTGGATGGGACTGCTACTAATTTGTATATCAAAGGTGGAGCGCCCGATCAAAATCTTATTTTATGGGACGATATTCCCGTTTATCAGGCTGGTAATTTATTCGGGATGACTTCTGCTTTCAACGCTGATGTGATAGATCAAGTAGACATTCAATCTAGTGGATTTGGGGCTGAATATGGAGGGCGTATTTCTTCTATCGTTCAAATGAAAGCCTTGGAAAAAGTGCCAAAAACATCTATTGCTTTTAGTACAGATGGACTGCAATCAGCTGTCGGAATAAAGGCGCCAATTTTAGATAATAAATTAGGGCTGTTGATCAGTGGGCGCAACTCCTTGTTCGACTTTATGCCCGATCAAGTACTCACAAAGTATGTACAGAAAATCTTTCAGCATACCCGCATAGATGCCGATGAAAATGAGATCGTATCAAACTTTGAGGAAGAGCAAAAATTGCATTTTAGCGATTATCAGGCGAAATTACTGTGGCAAAAAGACTCGACATTTCAAATATCAGTTGCTGGATTTACTAGTAAAAATAAATTCGATTTCTTGTCTTCTACTGGAGAAGTCGACTATCTAAGTGATTGGTGGGGTATTAATGATTTTCTTAATCAAAATGCACAAGCTTGGAATGCCAAAATGGCTTGGCAATTTCATCCGAAACATCAACTCACTGCGCTCTATTGGGACAGCCGGCAAAAATACACCAGTGAAACTGAAGTGCTAGATGAATCCTTCTTGACAAATGGAGACATAACGACGATAGATAGGCGGAATTTATTAAATGATCGCAGTTTTAAGTTACAATGGAAAGGGCAGATTCTTCCTAGTGTCGCACTACTAAGCGGACTAGAGCAAAACAAACTAGAATCAGAAACAACGGCCCTTCTCACTTCTGAATTAGGAGAAGAATGGGGTTGGGAAGAATATAGTGACTCACGAATAAATAGTATTTATTCTCAATTGGATTTTCATAAAAAAAAGTTTCAAGCATCTCTCGCTCTGCGATATATTATCACAAATTTTGAGCAGCAATTAAAGATGGAGCCAAGAGTACACTTAAATTATTATCCCAATAAAGCTTTTTCTATCGGTTTTCATTTGGGAAGATATCAGCAAATTATACAACAGTTAAACGAGGAAGGATTTACCGATTTAGGTATTGAAGAAACCTTATGGGTGGTAAGCGACAATATGGGAATACCAGCTATTCAAAATAATCAAGCCAATATTTATATTAATTATCAAAAAAGGGACTGGAGTTTTTTCTTGGAATTTTATCGAAAGAATTTAGAAGGAATTGTAAGCAATTCTTTTTCGTATAAGCAAGCTAGTTCTTGGGAAATTGGAGATATGACCATACAAGGTGTAGATGTTACAATTTCTTACACAAAGAATGCTTTTCAAACATGGTTGGGATACAGCTCTACTGACGCCGATTTGGAATTTAGCCAGTTAAGTGATTCAAATTTTCCTGCAAGTCAAGACATTAAACACAATCTGACTTGGTTTCTTTCCTACCGATGGAGGGGGATCAGTTTTTCCAATAATATGACTTTGCGAAGTGGCAAACCATTTTCTGAACCGCTTTATTACGAGCTGCATTACGATCAATATGCTGAACCCGTATTTGGCGAACTCAATGATCAAAGACTTCCCATTCTGTTTCAATGGGATGCAACGCTGGCGTATCGACAAGAACTTTCTAAACAAAAATCATCTGTGACTGTAGGCGCCGCTATTCGCAATATCAGCAATCGTCGTAATCCCTATGAGCGCTTTTTTGTGAGAGACGAAGATGCCGATGACATCTACCGAAAAGTAAGGATCGATAAAAACCTAATCGGACGCATGCTAAATTTATTCTTGAGAATTCAATATTAATTTGCTTTTGAGTTAGGGTATTTATTTTTTCATTTGTTTTCTCTTCAAACCAATGAAGATTAAGCAGACCCTCTACATTCTTTGCATGTTGGTCACCTTACTTTACAAGCACAAATAGAACGCGAAGAACATCCCGACTTTCTAGGAGGCGGTTATGGTCAAAGTCAGTGATCAATCGGAAAAAGCAATAAAAACCGCAAATGGATTCGAAATCGAAAATCTCGAACAACTTGCAGAAGCGTCTCGATTTTTGCATCAAGCGACTATGAGCTTTGATTGGATTTCCAAACCATTGATTCCAGTGCTGGTCTTACATCTGAGGAATTAGGAATAAATATTTATCCGAATCCAACGGGGTCCTTGATTAACTTACAGCTCTCAAGAGGCATTAAAA